>JBCBST010000004.1:0-58157 GCA_039819115.1 Bacteroidota bacterium | reverse complement strand
CGTGGCACGAACAGTATCACCAGCCAATACTTCCGTTCTGTCAACAGAGACCGTAATCTGAGGGAGACGTACTACATTGATCCGGATGAAATCGGTCGTTGTTCCTTTGATATCTTCATTTAGCAGGGCCCGGTCAATGATCAGAACATTATTGCCGGAAAGGGAGGAATCTGCAATAAACTCCATCTTGATGAGGGTATCGCCCTGAGCGAGAGGCTGGTCGGTGGCAAAGGAAAAGGTACCATTCCGGTCGGTTACATTCACATCCACCTGGGCCTGTTCAAGCAGAGTATTGGTAACATCATATCCTACCCATTGAAGGCTGCTCGATCCTATCCGGAAGTCGAATTCACCCGCAGTGGCATTTAAATTGGAAAGGTCACTCACCCGAACAGGAACCGTAATCCGGTTCTTCTGAAATACCTGGTCGGAGTACGGTAACGTCTTAAACGCCCGTATTTCCAGGGGTACATCCGTACTGTCTATGCTTCCGTTCGCTCCCTCTGCTACCACAAACACGAATCCCGGCTTTTTTGCAACCAGCCTTCCCGTGGTATCGATATCGGCCAGGGCCGTATCGGTAACCGAGTAGGCATACGGCGGATCGGGTGTGGAGGTGGTGACCCGGTACTGAAGACTATCGCCCACGGTAGTCAGGGTTATATTATTCAGCGGACTCACGAAAATCTGCGGACGTTCCTGCACGACAATGCGTCCGTTTGAGGTGATAATCTCCGGTGAACCTTCATTCACAAAGTTCCGGGCCGTTCCCCCGCTAAAGCGTATATCGCCAAAGGAAGAGGCTGCCCGCAAACGAACCCTCAGTTTAAACAGGATTCCGCTCCCGCTCAGCGCGTTGGTACTGAAACCTGCTACCCGGTATTCATCCGTATTCGTTTGGAATCCTTCCACGGTAGCCACTCCTTCAGTAAGTGTACCTTCTGTTTCAACATCCAGGATATCCAGGCTGAACCGGGCGAAGAAATAGTTGAACTGGAAGGAAAAGATATCCTCACCGGTAAGAGAAGAATCGGCAAGCACATTGATCAGTATCGTGTCGCCCTCTACACCGGTGGTATCCTGTACGGAAAATCCCAGCTGAGCCCATCCCGACAAGGGGAATGCACTCAGCAGGAGTATCCAGAGTACTTTTTTAATTGTTTTCATGATGATGCTCCTTATCCGTTGGGATGATTACTTAATGAGCATCATTTTCTTAGTACTTACATAAGAGCCCGCGGTTATACGGTACACATACATACCGCTGGCCAATGCCGAGGCATCAAACTCAACCGTATGCGAACCGGCATTCATACGTTCGTTTACCAATTCGGTAACCCGTTGGCCCAACATGTTATATACTTCGAGGCGCACAATGGCTGCCTCAGGCAGTGCAAACTGGATGTTGGTTGTAGGGTTAAATGGATTCGGGTAATTCTGAAGCAGGCTAAACTCTTCCGGAAGAATCAGGTCGCCGGGTTCGGTAGAAACAGAGAACCGGGTCACATCCACTTCGTTTACCAGAGCCTGACTCACGTATACCCCTGCCGATTGGGAATCGTCCAGGATTTCGAACGTAACGGTTGCAAGCGTACCATCTGAATTCAGTACTTCTGCGGTAGCAACAGCGATGGTTAAGGTGCCCTCTTCGGCGTTCCAGGTAACCTGAGCTTGCTCGAGGTACTCCGATTTAACCACATCCTCTATGGCAACGGCTTCTGCATTAAAAGGTAGTGTAAGCTGGAAGGATGAAACCTGGCTGATGTTGGAAACTTCAATCGGTACATGCACCCGTCCGTTTTCCTCTACTCCATTTCCTAGTTCCACAATGGCATCGGATGGATGAAGCTGATAAGGCTCTTCCCCATCGATTGACTTATGCAGGAGTTCAGATGGGAAATAGGTAATGGAACCTACTACAAATTTGAGCACTAAAGAGGCATCAAAAGCGGTGATTCCCATGGTGCCAGAAGCATCACCCACTTTTTGTTGCAGGCTGTTAAACGATTCGGCCCCAACTACGTGACGCAAAATACGGGAGGCATCAAATGCCTGAATCTCTCCGTTCAGACTCACGTCGCCAATAATCGGGTTTTCCGCCTTCATCCCTTTAAACGGACTAAACATCACTGAGTTTGAAACCACATCGCCGGTACCCATCGGATTACTGCTATGGGTAGGTCCGGAGTCGTCGCCCCACCAGTTATTGGTAGCATCGATGTTGAAGGTTTCGTCCTGGTTACGCACCCCGAACTGAGTGTTGTTGTAGATGTCATTATCGTTGATCACCGGGTTGGATGATCCACGGGCAAGCACACCAATACGGCTGTTCCTGATCACGCTATTGGTGATGGTAGGACTGGCATTTTCCGTCTCTACAGCAACTCCATTTGAGTTACTGGTGGTTCCTCCAATCAACACCACGTTATCCAGACGGGATAAGGGATCCAGTGCTTCATCTTCGAATAAAATCCCGCCCCAGTTGGCGTCAAAGTTGCCAGATGTGGTTGCGCTGGAATCGTTGTTGGTATCCCCGCTGAAGAAATCATCATAAATGTGTGTAAATACAATGACGCTATCCGGTGTGGACCCTCCTTCCGCGATCAGCCCTTTCTGAACAATAAATCTTCCGGAGGAATTGGATTTAATCACCACTCCGGGATCAATCGTAAGGGTGGCACTGGTTCCCACGGTGTATCGGCCTGAGAGGTAATAGGGAATACCTATTTTGCCGACAAAATCACGCTTGGGCAGAGTAACATCCTGTACCAGGGTTTCTGACCGGACTCCAATAGCTTCGTACGTCGACCCCGATATGGTATTGCCAAAAGTGGTATCAGGATACGACACCAGCGATGTTCGGAACGGAGTAAAGCGGAGACTATCGAACTGGTTGTTCGTAACCACCGGATTTGACACACCGGTTAAATCCAGTCCCCAGTTGATGCGGTTAAACAGGGTGCTATCTACTGTTGGAGATGCGCTGTTCGTGACTACTCCAAATTCGCGGTACCGAAGAATGGCGTTTTTAACAACCGAAGCCGTGTCGTTGCTGGAGTCCTGGAATCGAACCCAGGTTCCGTTCGACGAGACTGGAAAATTATAAGGCCCGTCATTTTGGGTGTCTCTGGGGTTTCCGTAGTCATCGTCCCGCCAGTCGGTCAGAATCACCTGGGCCGTATCGGTACCCTCCACTTTCAGTGACCCAAGGACCTCAAAAATGGGGCGGCCATCACTCGATTTAAACACCACACCTTCCGGTATAGTTAGTGTGGTTCCCGAGTTGATCTGGAACAGGGAATACAGACTGAAGAACGAAGGTCCGTGAACGAAATAGGTGATATTATCGAACCCGGCAAAATCACGTTTGGGAACAGTTGCATCACTGGATATCACTTCATACAAAATGCCCAGCGCCATAATCCCTACATTCAACGCGGTATTTCCGGAGAAGGTAGGGTTAGAAAACATAGCCATACGCACTGGCGTGGACGATATGTTCAGGAATTGAGTGTTTTGGATGTCAGGATCCGAGCTGCCTCGTATGGCAATACCAGAAGCACCTACCAGTTCCACAACGGATGAATCCATATCCACATAGCTATTCAGAAGGGTAACAATACCCCGGTCCAGACTTCCATACCCGTATCCGTATCGGAGGATGGTGTGCTTAATAGCATTTACCGAATCAATGTTTGACGCCTGGAAGAAGACATCGCCCCAATCCCGGTTACTTGGTACGCTATTGGTACCATTCGCGTTGGTATCCCCGCCATATGAATCATCGCTGAGAGAAGTAAATACGATTGGATTTGTAGGCGTACCAACGGATTTCAGTGCTCCACGAATATCAAAACCTCCACCCTGGGATTTCAGAACCACGCCCGGTTCTATGCTGAGGGTGGCATCGGGTGATACCTCGATCCGGTTAAAAATGTAGGCGATGTTGGTGATACCCGCCAACGACCGCTGATTCAAGGTTGTGGATACATTCAACTTTGAATTGCTGGGCAGATACGTAGAAGCTGAGCCCGATGTAAATGTGCTGGTCCCTTCCAGAATGGCAATACCGCGTGTTGCCGTTGAGTTAAACGTGATGTTTGAAAACACCGGATTAGCCAGCAACGACATGATGATCGGATCACGCGATGTATTCTGGATAACCACATTTTCCAGTGTGGGCGTGGCGGTTTCTGAAATGCCGATACCCCAATCGACCATATCCGTAATCAGGGTATTGGTAACCGGGATGTTCGCGCCCGATAACACGAGTCCCATCGAACCAAACCAGAATTCCACGCTATCAATACGTGAAAAAGCTTCGTCGGCCGTGTTTCGATAGTGAATGGTTCGCCAGTTTCCCCTGGCTGGTGCTGTGGCATTACCGTCGCCATTGGTGTCCATCGGATTACCCACATTATCATCACGAAGGGAGGTAAAAATGATGTTCTCACCATTGGCTCCATCCGCGCGGAATCCTCCTTCCACGATAATATCAGACTGAGATTTGATGACCACACCCGGCTCCACTTCAATGTCGACCGTGCTGAGAATGCGAATACGCCCTAACTGAGCGTAGGTGATGTTACTGAATCCGCCAAAGTCTCGTTTTCGGATCACTCCACTGATGGCCACATCTTCCTGGATAAGCCCCAGTGCTCTCAACCCAACATTATTGAATGAGTTTCCAGAAAACGTCGGATCAGCTGAAACCGAAAGCCGGACCGGTACCGAGGTGGTGTTGAAAAACAGGTTGTTTGTAATGGTTGGATCGGCATCTCTGAAGATGCGAATGGCCGATTCTGCATTCCCGAACTCAGAGTTGGAAATGGTTGGATTGGCGTCGGTTATGTTGATTGGGAATCGTGAGTAATCAACGTTGGTATAATCCATAATGGATGTGTCGTCGCTTTCATCAAAGAAGTTGATACCGCCCCAGTCGTTGTTGGTGGGTGCCGTATTGTTCCCATCTTTATTGGTATCGAGTGGGTTACCGTGACTATCGTCTTTCCAGGATGTAAATACGATGTTGCTCGTATCAGCACCCTGAGCTACAATTTTTCCTTTTACATCGATTCGCTGGTTTTGTAACGCCTTGATCACAATCCCTTCTTCAACCGTGAGGGTGGCCCCGTTTTCAATGGTCAGATTCCCAAGCATTACATAAGTAATGTTATTGATGCCGGTAAAGTTACGCACCTCCAGCGTTTCGTCGGCAGTTAGAGAGGTGGTCAAAATACCCAAGGCATCGTATTCATTGTCTGAGAAGGAATACACATTATCTGCAAACTGAGGATCGGCCGATAGTTGCATGGCCACCGGAACCAGGTCGCTTACCCCGATATTATTACGCTCAATAGCGGGGGCTGATGAGCCATTCAGATAAAACGCGATGTAGTTGTTCAGGAATTCGGAATCCAGAACCGATGCATCCACACTATTGAAGGTTACGGCTCCCCGGTTTCCAAGTCCGGCATGGCGTACAGAAACCCGTTGCAGTATACCATCGGAACCCGCCAGGAACTCAATACCCTGCCAGTTTCTGGATGCTGGTCCAGTGGCTGTGCCGTCCGCATTGGAATCTTCCCCCAGGTTATCATCCCGTAAAGAGGTAAAAAAAATCTGCTCTCCGGGATCAGCAACGGCTTGTAAGTATCCGTTAGACGTTACATCAAACTGATTACCTATCTTTAAAATGTTATCTGACTCAATCTCCAGGGTATCACTCAGGAAGAACGAGCTGCTGAAATAGAACGGCACCGGGGCTTTGCGGAGTACCATACGGTCGGTAAGTTCTGAAAAGGTCATGGATATGATATCCTGGTCGTTTCCGGTAAGCAGGTTGTTTCCATTAAAAAACACATCACTCTTTGCGGCCACTACCACGGGAATTCCCGTATTTGAAATGGTTACATCTTCCAGCGTTGTCTGGCTATTTGTGGTAAGAGCCGTGGGATTTTCAATGTGCACCCCCCGGTTAGCATCTGTGATAGAGACATTTCTAAGAATGGCTGTCCCTCTTGTATTATACACGGCTGCACTCCGGTTGGTGCTACTCCCGGCATATTGAATACTCCCTCCGTTAATTTCCAGTAAGCCCTGGGTGACCTCCAGCCCCCCGTAACTCCCCCGCCCCGGACTCCCAAGGTTTGAGGTAAAGGTTACCGTATCTGCACGAACCACACCGAAATCTGCTCTGATGGTATAGTTCCCGTTAAATCGTACTTCAACATCTTTTTCGATGATTAAAGTATCAAGAGAAGTTACTCTGATGCTGTTGGTAACGATGTACGGGCTTCCGGCCAGAGTCCACACCGTGGTGGAATCTCCATCAATGGTTCCCGAAACATTGGTCTGAGCCCATGCACTATTCGTTATCAGAATAACAATCAAAAAAAGGATGATAGTTAGATGACGCTTCATATGATTAGCAATTAGTTGTAATTGGATGTACTGGTTGTAGATAGAGCAGTACAATGGCTGGATTGCGGAGTATTCCCCTAAATGTTTGAATACGTAACCCTCCATAAACCGCTTCTTGTTAGTAGCGGAATGTGCTCAGAACGGTTTTATAATGTAGAGGTGGTTGAGTGAAACCCGGTTGCGGGTTAGTGAGCAGAAAGGAATGGACTGGAATAAAAAAAGGAACATCCCATCACGGCATGTTCCAGTAGTTAGTTTTCTGTGCAGTCTTGATTACCCAAAAACTGATCTTCGAATGTACATACGAACGGGCGTTTACAAAATTAAAGATGTTTAATATGCATGAGGGGCGCCTCGCCCCTTCCTTTTTCCACGTTCCAGTCCGGTCTGTTCCTCTATTTAATGAGCATCATTTGCCGGGTTTGGGTAAATGCCCCGGCCTGAATCCGGTAGATATACATCCCGGATGAAAAGGAAGAAGCATCAAACAAAACGGTATGTGAACCCGCCGACTGACGCTGATTAACCAGTGTAGCTATGCCCTGGCCCAGCATGTTGTACACCTCAAGCCTTACCTCCGATGCTTCGGTAAGCGCATATTGAATGGTTGTAGTCGGGTTAAACGGATTGGGGTAGTTCTGTAACAGCTCAAAACCGGTCACGCTGGTTTCTTCTTCGTTACTTACTGTGGTGTTGTAGAAAATGATATCCCGTTCCCGGTATTCATTTTGACTAATGGAGAATACGGAGAGGTAATTCGTTTCAACGGTATCCAGCTGATTGCCATCGTAGGAGTAGGCATACTCTTCTTCGAGGGTCCAGGTATCGGTGTCGAAAGTCTCATACACTCCGGATACCACCTGTCCCGACATGGAATCGAAGGTATATACTTCCCGTTCAACCGGGTTCCATGCATTGAGAAACCATTCTTCCGAGAGATAATCAACGGTAACGTATAACTCAGAATCCTGCCGGAATAAATCGTTCAGGGTATCCAACTCATACGTATCCCGGACGTTGTCATAGCGATCAATAACGGTGTTATCCCGGGTTACCATGTGCCCTTCAATCCGATCCACTTCTTCGCCAGCTTCTAATTCATAGTAGCTGTACGTAACCGAATCTGCGGCCATGTGCTGGATGTATAATCGCTCTTCTTCAATGGATTCAGCGTCTGAATGATCGATCGCTATGATAGAATCGAGTCGTCCCTGAGCATCGTAGTAGTATTTCGTAAAACCAACTGAATCGAAGCCAAAGCCGTTAGAATTGTAGTCTACCAATTGAATGGGTAATCCATCGGGCTGATAGTCCTCTACAGAACGGGTAAGGGTAATCCATTGGCCTGCTACATCCAGTTGTAAATCCACGGTGCGGCGCTGACCGTCATTATCGTAGCTGAACGATCGGCGATTGGCTGTGCTCCAGGCTTCTCCCGAGAATACCTGAAAGAGGATGTTATCAATATCGGTAAACAAGGTTTTCGAGCGTTTGTCCGCTCCGGTTTCGCCCAGTGCTTCAAAAAGGATGGTGCGTTTAAATTCAGAAAGTGAAGATGTTTTCTTCTCAGATCTGGATTGTGCGTTGGTTAATGAAGTCCCTAAAAATAAAATAAGTACTGCTGATAGTATCTGTTTTGTCATAGTCGATGCTGTTCATGATTTGTTTAGCTAAGCTAAACATAGCAGAATCAACCTTACATGCTATAGAAAATGATTGAATACCCAGTATGAATGAGTAAAACCCCGCTCCCTTTCAAAAGCGGGGTTAACATACCAGATTGTACTACATCGTACTTACTTCATCAGCATCATTTTGATGGATTCCACAAAGGCTTCACCTTCATCTGTCACAACCGACATACGTGCGATATACATCCCTGTGGCTAACCTGGCTGCATCAAATTCAAGGACATGGCTTCCGGGATTGAAGGTACCATTAGCCAATACAGATACCTGTTGACCCAGCATGTTGTACACTTCCAGGTTTACCTGCGCCCGGGCCGGTAAATTGAAGGTTAGTGTAGTAGTGGGATTGAAGGGATTGGGATAGTTCTGGAGTAAGGCTACTTTCGTAGGCAAGTCAGAGATAGTTTCTTCCGTTGGCTGAGCCTCTTCTGCCCCTTTCTCTTTAAAGCCCCGGTCACCTACCGGTACCTGCACCCAGTTCAGTGTAGCAGCATTTTTACTAGCTATCTTTAATACAACCGGCTGCTGCGGGATTTCTGATAAATGAAATGTCACCTTATTGAAATTGGCTAACACATCTATGGCTTTGGTTTCATGATCATTATCCAGAGCTCCTGGTTTCCAGTTTGCATTCAGTGTCTGAATATGATTACCGTCGGTGTCTGCGAGTATAAGCTGCAGATGTTGTCCCGGATCTGTGAGCATACCACTGTAGTATAACGTAATAGCTTTAGAGGTGGGCTTGAACGGTTCGGTTAATACGCTTTCCGTTCTTTCGGTATCCGATCCAAACACAGGGATTACTTCTCCGGCACTTTCCAGCTGACCTACCCAGAAATAGGGACGATTACCTGCTGTTCCTGATTGATCTTGTACTTTTACCCCAACAATAGACTGGATATCCGGTATGATTCTGCCTTTCGGTAAGCCGCTGTTAAAGTCGTTCAACCGGTAGAGCGATGCTCCCGATACCAGCCGGTTATAAGATGCGGTTGGGATCCCGTTGAGCGAGTACTCAGCTATCGTTCTTCCGTCTCCATTTTGCTCAAGACCGATATATCTCCAGCCCTGGTATCCTTTGGTATACACATGCTTTACGGAATAACCGTCTCTGCCAAAGATAATGGAATGGCTGTCATGGCCTTGCTGCACCTCCCAGGCACTAATAATGGGGTCTACTAAATCGGTGCAGAAATGATAACAGGCCTATTCTACCACATCGATAAAGGAAGAACCTCCGGAGGTTCTGGCCCTGGTTTGAGCAATAGCGGATACGTTACCATACTCATAGGAATTCCACATGCTTTCCCAGGCAACCGCAAAGTCGCTTCCATCACGTGAAATAGTCGGATTGGTATTCGAACTGAACGCAAAATCTCTGTCAGAAAGTCTTTGCGTTGTCCGGCTATAGGGTATGGAAGACAAAAACATGTCGATAAACCCTGCGGAGTTAAAATATACTTTGTTGTTATCGCTCCAGGTGAATCCGAGTTGGTTATTCGGCGCATTTGTGGTTGAAGCCAGCGAAACCCCGCCATCACAATTAGTGAATCCGTTTTGGCTGTCCAGGAAGGCAATATCCGGTTCATTGATGGTATCAATATCACGATCTAAATAAATACCATACGCTACAGGCTTCGTCCCCTGCCAGGTTTCCACACAACCGAATATGGCTGCCATCGGGTTTGCCTCATACTGCCGGCCGGTAACCGCGGTGAAGGTGATATCACTGAAACCTCCTCCTATCCAATTATTCACCCTCTGATCACTATTGGGACCCAGGGTTGGATTCACATCATCATAAACCCGGGTAATTCCATAGAAATAGCTACCTCCATATTCATATTCATACACCACCCATAAATGGCCGTTACTCATGGCTGCACTGGCATTCCATATCTCCCCCAGTTGGGCCTGGGCGTCCAGCTGTATCTTGAATTCCCGCTCACCGCTACATCCCTGTGCGTTGCAATTCATTTTCTGAGCCCATACAGCATCACGGCTATGATAAACGCGGTATACATCGTCGGTTAACGCATCTACTGCCAGTTTTCTTCGCTGGTCGTTGCCCAGCACTTCAGCAATACCACTGGCATTTTGGGGCTTGTAATCGGCAAACACATACGCACCGGTTGTATTAAAGACCACGGGGGTTTCAAGATAACCGTTTACGATTTGATCGGGAGCAGATAAGGTGGCGCCAAACAACAGCCATTCAATAAAATGATACTGTATGTTGTAGGCGTCAATATAGTCCGGGTCTAAACGGATTTTGTAAATCGGATCATTTGCATTAATCACTTCCTGATTTAAAAAAATACCTCCATTAGGCATGCTGGCAGAGGTAAATCCCAATGGATAACTGAGCCAGGGTTCCGTCTGATTGCCACTGCCGTCTACATACCAGGGATCGCTGATTTGTACGGGAACATTGGTAGTGGAAAAGTTGGAAGGTATACGGCTTACCACGGTTACCGGGTTTATGGGTTTAAATTTGGCAAACGACGTTCTTTTATTACGATCATCCAAGACGTCAGAATACCCCAATAGAAACCGGGTAGTGACGTCATTCCAGTTATTGTGCTTGGTCAGCGTACTCTTATCCTGCAGGGTTTCATGATTGGTTCGGATGTTCATGGTTTCACCTCCAAATACCCGTTTAAAATCTCCGGAAGAGACCACTTCTCCATTCAAGGTGAGGGTGGAAGTGGTAGATATATTCTCTCCCGATTCGTTCTCATTTGTTAGAAAAACGGGTAAGGCAAATGTGACCACTAATTGAACATTGCGTTGGTAAATGGAACCAACGGTGGTTTCCTGCCTGGAGGTAAATCCCAGGTATAACTCATTACTGCTTCCACCAGAAAGTAACGTATCTCTCAGAATGGCTCTGCGCACGGTAGAGGTTACGCTGAGGAATACGGTAGTGCCCGAATACGAACCCTGTCCAATTACATCACTGGAGTCAATACGTTCATATTGCTCAGTTTGCCCCGCTGTTCCTACCAGGCTAACCGCATGCACATCAAAGCTTCCGGAACCGGATCCGCTTCCGTCTAATAGTAACTGTAGTCCGATCTGATCAGCTTCCGGAGGGATTTTGCTAATATCGAAGCCAACCACACTCCGATACCTGGTCTTTTGATTATTCTGACCGATTATTATGTCGGTATTAGGACTAACACCAAATATAAAATTGGTACTGTCTTTAGCGATTCTAATTTTTGCCTCCTCCGGTGTAGTGAAGGGAGAAGTTCCAATATCCTGAGCATGTAGCCCAAATGAAATGGATACAATGATTCCAATACTCATCATGGCGATGAGTATGCTATGTGTGTTCGTTTTCATAATGATTTCTGTTTAGTTGTGGTTAGTTCTGCCGTTCTCCGGTCAGAATAAATCCTTTTCCTATATCTGCCAGCCAGCCGACCACCATGATCTTATTATTATATACCGCAATCCCCCTTGGCCGCGGTAAATCTGAGTTTCCGAACGGTGTATTCTGACGTGTTAGTCGTACGCCGTTCCAGTGATATACTTCTCCTACAGAGCTTACCGCCACCACGTCATTATCACCAGTTCCCCCAATTAAATTGGTTCCAATTGTGCCCATATCCACATACCCGCTGTCGGGAGAAAACCGGTACAGTCCGCTACTCGTCCCATACCACCAGTGAGTGCCGGAGTACCATACATCACGGTAACGACCTTGGAGCTGGAATTGAGGCAGGGTATCGGGGTTAAACTCCGGGATCACCTGTCCATTCACATATTGCAGAAGAGTATGTTCACCTCCAAACTTGAGGGTATCGTTGGCAAATGCAGCAAACAGTAAGTTTTCATTTGTACCAGTTCCCACCCTTCTATAGCCTATTCCCTGGTATTCAAAAAGGGAACCTCCATCTCCAAAGAAATACATGTTATCCTGAATTACTCCTGACATACCGTTCAGGTTTTCTTGTATTATATTGCGAAGCCTTCGGTCTGTAGAGTACGTAGCACCATCCCAGCGTACCAGTATTCCCCCCGCTCTTATTAGAATGTCATCGTTCTTAAATGCTATAATCTGGTCTATGTCAGGGTAAATCGTTCTATCATCGGTAGGCCAATTGAAGGGTATCTGTTCCCTGTTCCAATCTTCCCCATCCCAACGTAACAGGTTGAACATTTCTCCGGCACTGAAATCCCGTTCCGGGATTTCACCCACTACCCAGATGTTGTTGGAATCAATAATGGCTACATCACGGAGAAACGTATTGATAAACCCTACGGTATCTACCCGCCAGGTGAATTGGGAAGAAGTGGTATCTGGGAGCACCGGATCACGGTCATTATCATTACTGCCAATACCCAGCAGGTCGCAGGCGGTACAGGAGTAGCAAAAAGCGGCTGCCAATAAGAACACAACTGGACGTGAAAAAATGGAAAGAGACAGGTTCATGATAGCATCTGGTTTAGGATTGCAGTTCTCTTGCCCGTTAGGATGAATCCCCTTAGTCCTTCCGTCCAGCCGGTTACAACCAGCAGGTTTTGTTTCATATCAATTCCGTTAATAAAAGCTATTCCCTCCGGTACCAGGGCGTCTAAGTTGAAAGAAGTAACCGTACGCCCGTTCCAATGATACCCGAACCGGACCCGGTCGGTTGTAAAGACATCCTGGCTTGAATTAC
This sequence comes from Bacteroidota bacterium, assembly GCA_039819115.1. Classification (GTDB taxonomy): domain Bacteria; phylum Bacteroidota; class Rhodothermia; order Balneolales; family Balneolaceae; genus JBCBST01. The sequence continues at coordinate 45,376 of JBCBST010000004.1, read as the reverse complement.
CCGTAAGAAAACTTATGCCCCGCTGGGATAGCTGAACATACCCGCTATCGGGTTCAAAGCGGTAGAGCCCGCTACCTGTACTGTACCACCAGTGCGTGCCGGAATGCCATACATCGGTAAAACCACCCGACAGACGAAATGCACGCGAAGCATCGGGTTCAAATTCGGGCTGTAGAACACCATCAATATACTGAAGCAAGGTGTCTACCCCTCCAAACTTGAGGGTGTCGTTGGCATAATCCATAAAAGTGATATCAGCACTCAGGGAAGTGGGTATTCTGAAAAAGGAGCTTCCGTTAAATCGGACCAGAATTCCATTATTACCGCTTATAAATACATCTTCGGATTGGTCTCCTGTGATCTCAAAAATAGATCCACCATGTATCGACATAAACTCTGTAAACCAGATATCCTGTGATAGTGTAGCATATCCTCCATTAAACGCTCCAAACCAGAGTTTTTGTGTTTGGGGGTAAACAGAATAAAGGTTTGCAGCTCTTCGATTACCTGAGAAAGACTCTATAATTACCCGTTCTAAATTCCATTGCTCCCCATCCCATCGCATCGCGTTGTAATCGTTTGCTCCTCCAAAATCCCGTTCAGGAATTTCACCCACTACCCAGATATTGTTCGAATCGATGATGGCTACATCTCTGAGAAACGTGTTGATAAACCCGACGGTATCTACCCGCCAGGTGAATTGGGAAGAAGTGGTATCTGGGAGCACCGGATCACGGTCATTATCATTACTGCCAATACCCAGCAGGTCGCAGGCGGTAAAAAGATAGCCAAAGGTCAAAAAAAGGATGCCTGCCAGGAGTGCTTTGAAGTTCATCACATCACAATTGATTAATTATTGATAAGTCCCCGAAAGCACCATGTGCAAATTACCGAGTAATGTGAATTTTATGTGAAAAAAATAAACTAAGCTTATTATTTAAATTCCTTTACAATTAATGGTAAGTCTATAAAAAAGCCTCTCCCGGAATCCGGAAGAGGCTGGTGTGGAAAAGGCAGATAAACCAGAAGGTGTTATTTGTTCACCGCATCCCGTTCAAGGAATTGCTCAAACAACTGGGTGTGCCGGCTTACCATTGGAATTTTATACCCTTTGATAAATACCTGCTCAAAATTGCTCAAGGGTTCAAAAGGGTCACCATCAGAGATAAAGAGCGTAGCTTTTTTACCTTGTTCAAGGGACCCCAACTGGTCAGCAACACCCCATACCTCAGCAGCATGGATGGTTACGGATTTAAGGGCTTCTTCAACACCCAGTCCGTACGTTGCAGCAAAACCGGCATGGTACGGCAGGTTCCGAACATTTTCGGTTTCTCCCGTGCCTATGATCACTTTAACTCCCGCTTGTTGAAGCAAACCTGGGTTCTGATAGGGACGCTGGTAGTTGTCGTATCCGCGTGTAGGTGTGTACAAGGTATTTACGATAACCGGGAGACCCGCTTCTGCAATCTCGTCGGCCACGCGCCAGCCTTCCTGCACACCATTCAGGATAAATCGTACGTTTTCCTGTTTTTTCGCCCATTCAATCGCATTCAGGATATCCTTCTCCCGGCTTACCGACAGGATTACGGGCACTTCGCCCGTTAGCACTTTTCTCATCGCCGACATTCCCCGATCGATATCCGGCTGGGTTTTGCCTTTGGAGTTGGCCTCAAATTCCGTCCACATGGTGTGATAGAATGCGGCTTCGTCCCAGTAGTCCTGCAGTTCGCTTACACTATTTTCGTACTGTTCTTTAATCTGCTTTTCGGTTCGACGATCAAATCGTCCAAACCCTAAAGCCGATGGCCATTGCACGTGTAACCCGGCATGCTGAAGAACAGCCATAGAATCGGGTGAGTAGCCCCACAGGTCAATCAGGGTTGCCATACCGGCTATGCGGCCTCCGGTTGGTACGGCAATCACATTCGTCACCCCGTTAACCCGGGTTACCGGTATGCTGGCACTATTCGGATTAATTGCCGTGAAGGCCTCTACATGGGCCTTGAAATTACCCACTTCGCGGTTATCAACCGTGCGGTCAACGGCCTGAATTTCAACTAAGCCCAAACTGGTCCTGGAGTCGATCAACCCCGGGTACACATGTTTGCCCGAAGCATCAATCCGGGTAAAGTCAGGCGTGATTTTTGCGTTTTTCCCAACAAACACAATGTCTTCACCATCGATTAGAAGAACACCATTCTCGATGGTTCCATTGGTTACGGTATGCAAGGTAGCCCCTACAATGGCAAACTTACCAAACTCAGGCTTTTCGGTTATTTGTGCCTGTACCACACCGGAACCGACAACCAGTATGATCAATGCTAAAAAATATTCATGTAATCGTTTCATCAGAATCTCCTTAGTTGTGCGAATGCGCTGCGGTTTCGGTTAGGATAAAAGCACCTTTCATACAGGCATCATGCTCGCGGCCTTCCAATATCGTTTCAAAATTAGCCGCGTTGGTGAAATCCGCTTCCGGATCGATTGAAATCCGCATATCGTCGGTATCGTTGGCCCGGTTAAAGTATTGCACGCCATCAACAAAGGTAGCCTCTGCGATCGCATAAATGCTTAAGGGGTGGGCACTCCAGATGGCTACATCTCCATCTTTACCTACTTCGATGCTACCTACACGGTCGTCGATGCCGAGCTGTATGGCAGGGTTCAGGGTGATCATTTTCAAAGCATCGTTTTCAGACGTCCCACCGTAATGCACAACCTTGGCGGCTTCGTGATTCAAGTGGCGGATCAGCTCCCCGCTATCGCTATTAATGCTGTTTACCACTCCCTGTTCATTCAGGATGGTAGCGTTATACGCTGTGGAGTAATACACTTCGAACTTGTAAGCCCACCAATCGGCAAAAATAGAGGTATGAGCACCGTTTTTGGCTAACTCAGGAGCCACCTTAAAGGCTTCGTTGGCATGTTGAAAGGTATAATTCTTAACGCCGTAGTCGTTAAAGACCCGCATCAGCATGAGGATTTCATCGGCGCGGTAGCTGTGACAGTGCACGAGAATTTCTCCGTCGATGATGCCATTAATAACATCATATCTCAGGTTTTGAGCTACAGGCACGGGCGGCGTGCCTTTTTTACGCTTGTCGTACCGGGCCTTAGCTTCAAGGTAGGCTTCCCGGTTACGTTTGTAATCCTGAGCCGCATCGAAGGTTTCGCGGATTACCTGCTCAACGCCCATTCTTGAACGAGGTTGAATACCACGACCAGAGCCATGTACGCGGGTTGGGTTTTCTCCAAGCGCGAACTTAATGGTGCGTGGTGCACCTTTGAAGCGCATACCCTCCACGGTCGTACCGTAGTGCAGCTTCAGGGTTTCTCCCTGTCCCCCAATCACATTGGCCGATCCATGCATCAGGTGAATGGAAGTCACTCCACCGGCTAAGGCCCGGTAAATACTTACCCGGGTCGGATCAACCGATTCCTCCATACTTACTTCGGCGGTAACCGGGTTCATGGCTTCGTTAATGTCGAATCCGTTTAAATGGGAATGCGCATCGATGATACCGGGCATCACATATTTTCCGGCAGCATCAATGACGGTAACCCCACGTGGAGCATCCAGATCTTCACCGATTTGTTTGATCACCCCGTCCTGAATAAGTACGTCGGTGTTTTCCAAATCACCCTGGGTAATGGTGATTACCGTTGCGTTTTGAATAAGCACAGAGCCTTTTTCCTGGGCCGAAGCCAGTATAGTCATCCCCAAAAAGACCGTGCAGGTTATAATTAGCTTTTTCATTGATACAGTATTAAAAATCAAAAATTTGGCCATTGGAAATGGAATGAAGGGCTTTGGCTTTTTTCTCGGTAAAGGGCTTATCGAATACCGTAAAGCTGGCAATTTTTCCCTTTTCAAGATTGCCCATCTTGTTCTCAACACCTAAAATGGCGGCCACATCGGTGGTCATGAACGGGATCAGATCCGCCTCCGTAAAACCGACTTCTTCCATCAGGGTTTTCACATGTTTTCCCAGGTCTTTGATCTTCATATCCACAGAGGCATATCCAACCCTTACCCCTGCTTCTTTCAGGGTTTTGATGTTATGCACCTGCTCTTTCCAGGCCTTTAACTGCTTTTCCTGATAGGCTTTTTCTTCTTCCGATTGCTCTTCTTTTCCGGAATCATCGTCTTCGGCATCTCCCTCATCGCTATCGGGAGTATCCTCTTTTTTCTTTGCTGCCTGTTTCTTTTTTGAGGCTGCATAAAACTTGGGGGTATCGGGCAATTCGATACTGGCCAGAACAGGAATATCGCGTGCCTTTAATTCAGCAGCCATGGTGTAAGCTTCCTTACCTGATACAACAACCACATCGTAACTAAACTCATCTTTGAGGATGAGCATTTTTTCAATGTCTTCGCGGGTATTGGCTAAAAAGAATAACGGGGCTTCTTTTTCAATGAGTGGGAACAGGTCTTCCAATACCTCATCGGACTGGGGAACAGGCATATTTGGATTCTGCTCGTAATAACCCATATGCTCATGCAGGGCTTTGGCATCGTACATTAACTGTCGGAATCGCGCCATAACCCCCATAATAGTTGAAGGATACGCCCCTCTGGCTGCACGGGTAAACGATCCGGCCAATCCCAATTCGGCATACACTCCTTTTACAGTCTCTTTTTCACTCAACATAAATAGTTCCACCTGACCTGGAAGCATATACCCTTTCGGAACCAGAGCTGCCGTGGTAAATCCTGCTTTCATGGCTGCAGCAAACTCTTTGGAGTCTGATTTTAAGACTTCGGAAGGCTCCCGGTCGGGCTGTATGCCTCCGCGTTCATACCCCGGGTTACCCGGATCACGTGGGCGTTGGGGGTTTTTGGGAAGATCAGGACTTCCCCACACGGTCATTCCATCAATAAATCCCGGGTAGATATGGAGGGAATCTCCTCCATCGATGGTATAGGCATCAAATGGGATGGTTACATTCGTACCCACTTCTTCAATAATCCCGTTGCGCCAAACGATGGTAGCCGATTCGGAAATACGACCGTCCGCGTGGTGTATGGTTATATTTTTAAGGGCATGGGCCGGAGGCTGAGCATAAACTATGGTTGAATAAAACACACATAGACACAGTCCGACCCAAAAAGAATAGAGGCTTTTCATTAGGTAGCTTTTTGAGTTAGTAGCCGAAGTACCACAAATTCATCATGACATAAAAGGCACCGGTTTGTAAAAGATGTAAATGACATACTTATTGTACAACTCAATCCCCCTATCAATGCATAACCGGGTAAAACTCATTCATCTTTTGATGGTTCATGAATCGTCAGAATATCCGTTTCTTCTGATTTGCCTCTCAGTACAATCCGGTCCAGCTTTTGGGATGCCTGCTGAGCCTCCGGTTCCAGTCCATCATAAAAGGCTTCGGAAAAGATGAGATCGACTTTAAACTCTTTGCCAAGGTTTTGAAGTCGGGCAGCGGTATTCAATACATCACCGGTATACACAATCTCTTTCTTCAGGGCCCCTATTTCGCCCCCGCTTACCTCTCCAAGATGAATTCCTGCCCGAAAATCGGGAGCTACACCAAACTCAGACAGAAACTTCTGTTCCGCTTGCTTGAGCGTTTTTTTTAAATCGAAATAACATGCCAGGATGTGGTTACAGCTGAATTTTTTCTCCTCGCTCCAGGTAATCACCACTTCATCTCCAACATATTGATACACCTCTCCATAATGACGGATAATAGAATCGGACATGCTTTCATAGTAGGTTCTGAGAAACCGGAAGTAGTGTTCGTGTCCTAGTTGTTCTGCAATACTGGTCGATTTTTTCATATCCAGGAACATGAAGGCCCTGCGTTCAACCAGGGGTTTTGAGTATTTACCGGTAAATAAATTCCTTAGCACATTATGGCCCAGGTTTTCACTGATGGCAGCATAAATCACGCTAACCAGTAACTCAAAGGCGAGTTGTATGCCCGTGTTGATAACCGTTACACTGGTTAAAAAGCGGGCTAATTTACGGAGTACCTCCGGATGTAACGGGGGAAGTCCCGACACGATAGACTCAGCCAATGGAAACGTGATGAGAATCACACAAAACAGAAGAGCTGCATAAATCAGCAACTTGGTGATGATCTTCTTTGGCAGACTGTACCTAGTAAAAAGTTTCTCAAATGCGACCATTTCCAGGATACCAATCAACAACCCCATCAGGAAAATAGCGACACTGGCAAAAATGAAAACAGGTGGTGTTAACGTAATATCGGTATCGGGATTCAGATTCTGATTACGCGTAAGAGCTACATCATTAATCATAAAAGTCCACCCAATCACCAGCCAGATAAACCCAAAAGGTAAAACGCGAGCTATATCGCGCTTCACTTTAGGCGAAAACAATACCATGTGTGTACAACCCTCTTCTAAAAATTTGTAAGCATGGAAAGGTAGTGAAAAGGGAGAAGTGAAAAAGGGAGAAGTCAGTGGTCAGTAGTCAGTAGTCAGTAGTCAGTAGTCAGTAGTCAGTAGTCAGTGGTCAGTGGTCAGTGGTCAGTGGTCAGTGGTCAGTTGGCGGACAGGATCTTACTTATCACTTTTATGTTCTTTTGATTTTTGAGGATGATCCCCTTAATCCTCAAACTCCAGTCGTGCATTGAACCTTCCTTCCTCATGGGTATTGGTTTGTTTGTTGAACGTCCAGCAGTCGTTCAGTACCGAACAGTATTCAATGGTAAGGTCTGCATCTCTTAAATCATTGACCATAGCACGGGTTTCATCGGTCCATGGAAGGCGCAGGATAATTCTTGATTCACCGGGACTTAGTACGGTGTTATTGAGCGTGCCCATACGTATCACATCATATCCCATTTCACGGCCCGGTTTTACGGCATCCAGTAAGGCATCCATACTAAGGATTAAACTATCCTTGTAGGTGACCTCCATCGAGGTGATGAGCGCCGGACCAATACCCTTATTTTCGGCAGCCATGGAAAACCCCTCTCCATTATAAATGGTATCAATGGTTACATGGGGCCACACCATAGCCTGATTTTCAGTGCGTTGTAACGTGGTTTCGTATATAGAGATAAAAAGGGCGAGAATACTGGTAAAAAGAGCAAAAGCAGTAGCCCAGTTGTTTATGCTCTGGTTGGTATTGGTTGCGTTTTCCATAATGCTGAAATGATGATGTAAACAAAATAGCCGCCGGTAGCCTGAATGCTTGCCATCGTTATCTGTAAAAGGTGTATTCGTTCCTGAATTCCCGTTCAGAAGAGCCCAGAGCTTGATACTCTTTTTTGATGACCACCTTGTTTTTTGTGAATACATAGGTGTAGAACAGATTTACTTCTTCCCCATTATCGGTGCCTTTTTGAATAGTACGTATGGTATGGGAGTCGCTGGTTTTATCTGAAGACAGGATCTTTCGTCCATCAAACTCCTGGTCTGCCTCGTTGTATACCACTTTTTCAACCGAACTGTGATCCGGCTCATCCGGATAGATATAGCTGAAGGTATACGACCAGGCATCCAACTTCTCTACGCTAAACCGCGCAGGGATAGTCACCATGGTACCATCACTGTAGTTCTTATAGGTAAGTGAGCCCGTCCATGCGTCGCCGGTTAGTTCATCCAGAGCAGATAAGTCGTCCAGTTTAGCTTCCGATTCGTAGTTTTCCATTACTTCGTACCGCATACCCTGAACATTATCCAGGAAGGTTACCCGAACCACGATACTCTTCGAAGAGGGATTGGTCAATACCGCCATTTCATCACTGGCAACGCTAAGCCGGGTGGTACCAAATGCATCCAGTCCGAAACCGGAGGTTTTTTCTCCATCCACCGTTCGGGTTTCTAGCCCGACAATAACATCACTTTTATTTTCCAGTTTTACCCGGAAGGATGAGGTTTCGGTTTCTCCAAGCAGAAATTGCTGTTTAGCCGGTATCGTGAGATTACTGTACGATTTTGAACAGGATACAAGACATAGGAATACGAGGGGTAGTACTAAAAAAAGGGGGTTAGATGACTTCATGTTGTTTGTGGACTAGGTTAACATTTCTTCGGGAGTCGGTATTGAGCCCATCGGGAATCAATCCGAGTTGATCTGCGATCTGATCAGCTATGCTCGGGTAATCGTTGAGTGCGTATTGATCAGTTTTCATGCATTTAGTTTTTCCCCTGCTACGCCCCATTCTAGCACGTGTTAGACTTATATGAGTCTCATTGTGTGATTTGAGACCTCATCTTACTCTGAATTCAGGGCTTAATCAGTAATCCGTATATCAGATTCCTGTCCGTCAGCTGACGGACAGGATGACGATTTGGGCCTAATGGATTCGGGTAACGGAGAAGCTCCGTAGCCAGGTTCAGGGTGATCTTGTTCGAGAGAGAACATGAAAAAATTCAATGATAGCTGTAGGGGCGTATGGCAATACGCCCTACGAATCAAGGCGGAAAATCAACCCGTGGACGAGGTTACATCGCACAAACCAGCCTTAATTGTCCGCTGAAGGCATGGCCGGCCGGCAGGCTCAGTACAGGCAGGTTGCGCTAAGTGGGGTAGAAGGGAAAAATGGGTAGGCTATCCCGCATTCGGTTGAGGAGGGTTCTGCCGGACGTGCCATACAGTTTGAATGTATATCGTAGATTCTTCGTCACGTATCCTGTAAATGATCCGGTAGTTTCCAATAATCAATTCACGAAGGGCTGGATCATTATATTCAGGCACTATGCGTCCTGATTGCGGTTGTTCTATTAGCTGATCGGTTTTCTCTATCAACTTTAACGCCCACTTTTCAGCAGTAGGCAGATCATCCCGGGCAATATAGTCTACAAAGGCATTTAGCTTTTGTATGGCCTGATTCGTCCATACTATTTCCACTTGTTCAGGTTTTCAAACATCCGCTTTTTAGCTTCGTAATGAGTCATTACTTCACCACGTGCAATTTGTCGTTCTGCTTCAATCAGCTCTTCCATCAGCTCGAGCCTGTTAACCATTCGCTGGTACTCCGTAACGTCCACTAGCACGGCCGCACTTTTACCGTGTTGAGTCAGTACAATGGATCGTTTTTGATGTTTAATCCGATCGATAAAATCAGCTGCATGTTTCCGGAATTCTGAAAGAGGCTGGATATCCTGATCGATTTCAATTCGTGTGACAGGCATAACTTTTTTTGTATGTTTAACAGTATTTTTATTGTACTGAATTAATACATAATAAAAAAGAACGAACGAACAGAATGGGTAGCATTGTCTAGCCCACACCTGGAAAAAGGCGGACAGGAATGACGAAAACCAAATGGTATCTGTAGGGGCGTATTGCCATACGCCCCTACCAAAACATTAGATTTCTGATCCGCCAGCTGTCAGACTGGTTCAGTACAAGCAGATTACGCTAAGAAAAGCCATTCCGTAAGATCCTGAACCAAGTTCAGGATGACCTATTAAGGAAATACTTAGGTGTTTTAAAGACCAAAAGAACTCAAGAACCTTGCGTCAAATGAAATAAACAAGTTCCCACCTCTTCGTCATGCTGTCCGTCAGCTGACGGACAGCATCTTTTAGAGATATCGCATGATCAGAGTGACGATTTGGAATCGATGGATCGAATGACAAGAGTGGTAAGGAACTACTCCCCGATGATGGCTTTAAACCCGTCGGATCCGCTAAACCCACTCCAGTATCGGGGGTGACCAGTGAATCCACGTTCCAGTGCTTTTCTGGCTTCGGCTTTGGTAAGGGTAACTCTCGAAAATGCGCGGAATCCGTTGCGTATGCTCCGTACTTCTACGACATCCAGTTCTGCTGCCGTTTCGGTTAAGGTGCCCGCTTCGCGTAAGATCAGGATAAAATCCTTTTGATTCCCATCGGCATTACCCGATTCTGTAAACGTAGCTCTGGCTTCTTCAAGCTGATTTCCCAGTGCTTTACCCAGGTTGATTCGGGCTTGTTGTTCGGCACTTTGAGCGGCAGTAAGAGAATCACCAGAGATACTGGTTCCGGTGCCAAAAAACTGAAGGCTGTCGCTTTCAAAGCCGGAAGACAGATACCAACCGGGATATAAAGCCGGAACGGAACGTTCCGTCTGGGCGGAATCAGCAGCAGGCTGAGTAGATGAACAGGAAATAAACGCAGTGAATACACATACTGCGCTCAGGCTGAGTAACCATCGGGATGTAGAAGCCATGTTAGTTTTTAAGTTCTATGAAACCGGTTGCCTCGTCCTCGTCAAGAACTTCCAGCGTTACCGCTCCATATTCGGATAAATGTTCGTCGATAAGTTCCCGTAATTCCCCAATATCTTCAACCGGTTTATCGTCTACCGAGATAATTTTCTGCGATTCCCGTAATCCCCGGTTCCAGGCCTCCGAATACTTAAAGACCTGGGTTACCACCAGGTCGAACGCTTCCGTTTCATTTATCTTATTAATGCCCATCACCCGGAACCCTAAATCGAACTCATATACATCAACGGCGGTGGTACTGCCATCCCGCTCCTGTTCCTGTTCCAATTCATCAACGGGCAGAGGTTCTTCTTCAAAGGTCAGTTCGGCGATGGGTTCCTGTTCCATTTCCTTAAGCTGAACCGATTTTTGCACTCTGCGTCCATTTCTCCAGATGTCGAGCTCTACATATTCACCCGGTCGCAATATGGCTACTTTTTCCTGAAGCTGGTTCGATTCATACACTTCCTGACCATTTACCGCCAGTACCACATCACCAGCGTAGACCCCCGCTTCATCAGCAGCTCCATCTCGTGATACAGAAAGGATCTCAACCCCTATTACACGATCCAGTCCCAGATCAATGGCCCTGTCGAAGTCTACCGATTGGATACTTACTCCCAGGAGAGCCCGCTTAACGGTACCAAATTCAATTAAATCGCGGGCTACTTTCATGGCCAGGTTGCTAGGCACGGCAAACCCATACCCCTGGTATGCTCCGCTTTGAGAAGCAATAGCCGTGTTAACCCCAATCAGTTGCCCACTGGTATTGACCAGGGCACCCCCACTGTTGCCTTTATTTATGGCTGCATCGGTCTGTATAAAACTTTCGATACGCATGCGATCATCAATAATCTGTACATCGCGGGAAAGGGCGCTCACAATACCTGCCGTTACTGTAGAACGTAACCGGAATGGATTTCCAACCGCCAATACCCATTCACCAACATCTACCGTTTGAGAATTACCAATGGTTATGGCCGGTACTTGTTCTGCTTCGATCTTAATCACAGCAAGATCGGTACTTGGATCGGTGCCAACCACCCGGGCCGGGTATTCCCGCTTATCGCTTAACACCACTTTCAGGCCTTTTTTCACGGCCCCTTCCACCACATGGTTATTGGTGAGAATGTAACCGTCTTCCGAGATGGTAATCCCGGAACCGACAGTACGGGCGCGCCGGGGTACCAGTCGATCCCAGATCGAACCTTCAAAATCATGGTTGCCATCATCCGGCATGGATTGCTCAACCGGTACAATGGCTTCAATGTAAACTACGGTGGGGATCACCTCTTCTGCTACTTTTTTAAAGAGGAACCGATCGCTGATGGTGCTTAGTTCGTCATCTCCCAGTAATGGTGCTTCGCTCTTTTTAACCTCCGTTACCCTGACTTCGGCCAGGGGTGCCAACTGGCTGTTTACGGTATATAACGCAAATAACGTACCCAGTGTAGCCCCTACCAGGACCAGTAATAAACCGGTTAAAACTATGTCTCTTTTTTTCATGGTGTCAATTACATCATCTGTTCGAATATAGCATCGGATCTCCGCTCTTGAAATCCCTCGATGTGGTATTTAAAGTATACGTCTAAATGAGTGATCAATTGTTTTACTTCGTAAGCGGTTATCGGGAGGGCAAGCACCTCCTTATTTTTTGACTGTAAGGCCAGTTTCATAAATCGGGCCTGATCGTTGGTCAGCGCATAGGATAATTCATCCACTGCTTCTGAGCCTACCAGGCCGCTCGCAACATTAAGAAATAACTGAGGTTTTGTTTCATCAGTTTCCATGAAAAGCCCGATTCCTATAATTTCCATAATCCGTAACTGCACGTAGGGAAACAAAAGAGACGAGACCACCGGCATATTCGCTAACCACGGGATGAGCGTACTCAGAAAATGGAACACTCCGTTGTTCACTTCATTGTCATGGATAACCTGGTTTACCAGCTCAAGACAGGCATAGAGAACAGCTGACTTAGAAAAGTCTACTCTAAATGCATGCATCCCAACAGATTGAGTTGCCTCAGTTAATGACTGTACAGAACGGTTAACTTTATAGTAATAAACCACATCCAATATACTTCCAATGTCAATAATGCCGGATAGCTTGCTCTTTGGTTTTTTTACTCCTCGGGCCAGCAGTGCAATTTTACCATGTTCCTGAGAACACACCGTTATAATCTTACTGGACTCCTGGTAATCGACAGAACGTAAAATAATTGCTTTGGTGTGCGTGATCATAGGCGGAACTTAGAGTACTCCCCGCTTCGGTACAACGTCAGTTTTGAATGGTAACTACATAGGAAACGGTGGAACTGGCACCCGGATCGAGACTACCGCTGAAGGTCCATTTAATTGCACCGGCATTACCCGAACCCGGTTCGGTTATTACACAATTGGTAAGGTTATCTGGTAAGGTCGCAAAACTTGCCGACGCAAATACGGTGTAGGCTGGGGTTGAATCCAGTATTTCCAGGGTGGTTATGGGTTCCGTTCCATTGTTAACATACGTTATGATATACGTAAGGGACTCACCAGGTAAAGCAGAGGTTTTATCCACGCTCTTCGTGATTTTAAGGCCGGTATCGCCTGCGTTGCCTACATTCACCAGGTCTTGCCGGGTGTAGATGATGGATAACGCCGGAGCAGCATTGGTAAAATCAAAATCAGCTGAAAGGGTGATGGTATTGCTGCTGCCATCGGGTACACCAAGCGGAACCGTGGTTTTTACAATGAGGCAGATGGTCTGGCCGGCGGTCACGGTTTCGGGAGCACTTATGATGGGTTCCCCGGTATCGAGCACTCCATTACAGTTGGTATCCCGGTAGATAAGCGCCGTCCAGTTATCTCCTGCTGAGGGTGCATCAGAAAGGGAAAAGGTGACCTCCCCACCGGTGTTGGCATCAAACTGATGACTGAAAAATACGGAAGTGCCCTGCGGGGCGAATTGTTCTCCATCGGTGAGCAAACGATTGGGAGGAACATCACCAAAATCCACACCAGTATACGTTGTTCCCAATACATTCGTGTAGGAAACCACATCGGTGGTGCGATCATAACTACCGGATGTGGTGCCTGCCTGCCCCCCGATTGATACAAACTCTGTCACGTTGGTTTGCTGAATCTGTACAATTGTACCTCCAGCACCGACTGGCAGCCATACGGTGTAGGTCCCATCACTATTTGTGGTCGTTTCGTCCCAGATGGTCGTGCCTGCATTATCCGTGGCGCGGATCGCGATGGCTTCCTGCGGGATTTCTCCCCCATTCAACACCCCGTCATTGGGAGTGCCTCCTCCATTTCCATTATCCACAAACACCGTTCCCAAAACTTTTGAACCATTGAACAGACCGAAGTTAACCCCGCCAATAATCACTCCGCTAACCGTGAGCGAGTCTCGGATCTGATCCGGTAACTGCGTTCCGATCCACCCGGATGGGATCGTGGGGGTCACATCACTGGCGGTGGTATTATCATCGATGATGATCCTGTATTCCCCGTCCAACACCTGGTTAAACTCGTATGCCCCTGTTGCCGGATCTACGGTTACCGATTGATCTACAGTTGAAGGTGCCGTTATATCAATCAGTTTGGCGAATAACGTAAGCCCTGTACCGTTTTCGGAAGCGTCTTTACCGAGGTTATGGTTCTCATCTTCGTACACAAAACCAAGAATATCCACACCCTGGAAGGTCACACTTACTGTTCCTGAAAACTCAGAAGTGTTACCGCTGGCATCAGTTCCCGTAGCTGTCAAAATACTACCCTGAAGTACAGAAGAGCCTACACTAATTACGAACTGAAAACGATTGGTGTTATCGGCTCCCTGGTTTTTGCCGTTGATGGTTCCGGAGTAACTGCCTGTTCCTGAATTCTGATCATCACCGGAACCTTCGGTAACGGTAGTGATATAGGTTTCCCCTTCACCAAATCCGGTCGGGTCTTCATTGGCAAGAAAGAGCTCAATAATGGTTCCGGGGCGGGCAAAACCTTCAATCGTGAGCTCGCCGGATTCAAGGGTAGCACTGGTGAGTATCGGAAAGTTGAACAACCCGTTCGGATCGCCGTCACCATCACCGCTATCGTTTATGGTTACTTCGTCCTGAACCAGATCAATACCCAACTGACCGTTGCTATATATACTGTTTTGAGTGATGGTAATACCGCTTCCGGCAGTTATCAGAATCCCGTCCTGAGCATTCCCGGTAATTTCATTCGTTGAGATGGTTCCACCGGTTACCGTTACGTCAATAACAGCAATTCCTGACTGATCACTGGTACCCGAGGTTCCGTTATTCTTTACCAGGTTTCCTGATACGGTGAAATCGGTAATGGTTCCGCCCAGACTTATCCCATATCCAGAAGTACTCAGAATCTGGTTATCCAGCACCTGAATGTTGTCTGTTCCGTCGCCGAATACCCCATCGGCAAAGTCCGTCCCGCTTCCGTTGTTTCGAATGATGTTATCCTGAACAAGAACGTCATCAGCTCCTTCCAGGCGTAAAGCATGCGAAGCATTGCTGTACAGGGTGGAATTGAAAATGCGCGATTCCTCGGCATTTGCGGTTAAGCGGATGCCATAAGCCTGATCGTCGGTTTCGGTGGCACCCGTTATACCCACATCATAAAACCAGGTAAACGATGCATCGGAATCGAATACCGGCTCGCTGTCATTAAAGCCAGCCGCGTCGTATATAATCTCTGGTCCGGTTGATTGCTCGTCAACGGCCAGGTTGGTATTACCTGTAAAGGCTGTTTGGGTTCGTCCGTCAATTACGGTTCTTGAGTCGGCAATGGCGGGTAACCGGTTTGCAGTACCTGATAAGGTAATGACAAAAGCATTTCCGGATCCCCCATCCGGAGTAGCCCCATATCCGGCATCGGAAGTGGGGATCATGAAAATAGTGTGCTCAAATTCAGGATCTTTTTGAACAGCGGTTACCCCGGCGGGTGCATCTTCCTGGTCCAGGTTGGTATTACCCAACAGGTTACTGTTCAGAATAAACTGGCGAATAGAACCCTGCCCCTGGTCGCGGGTGTTGGTGATAGTACTGAAATTGTATCCAAAATCGAGACCCGCTACATCATTTCCGGCTATAAGTGCTGTAGCCAGGGAATGTACTTCTGTGGTAGCACCCGAACTTAACGCCGCGAGTGTCTGACTGGTGGTATTAGATCCGGGATCTTCTTCATCCGGTTCAGATCCGCCTATCTCATTCCGGATATTGACCGTTTCCCCGGTTGGAGCTTCCGTTCTGAACACCTGTACCCCCAGCTCCCCGTTGTTCCCTCCCGTCCTTGAGGAGGTTACGGTACCCGAGACCACCCGAACCTGGTAAGTGGCATCCGATAAATTTGAGAACAGATATTCCCCGCTCGCATCGGTTGTGGTTGCTGAGATAAAAGCGCCGGAGGCATCGTATAATTCTACCCTGACTCCTGATATAGGCTCCCCGCTGCTTTCGGTCAGGGTTCGTCCGTCTCCACCTCCGTAGTTCAGGTCTTCGAATACAATACCCTGGATTCGGGGTTCTCTGGGTGATACAATTACCGAATCGCGGTTATTATCCAGGTCTGGGTCGGCCTGAAGCAGGGTTACCTCTGCCTTATTTTTGATGTTTAACCCTACCGTACCGCCGTTCACCGTAGCACTGATGAACAGCGTATCCCGGTCATCAACCTGCATACTATCTAAATCCCATACCCCGGTTCCCAGGTTAAAGGTGCCGGATGTTACCGTGTTAGTGAGTACGGTCAGGTCAGCGACCGGAAACACATCGGTTAGTTCTACAAAGGTGGCTTTATTGGGACCGAGATTAATCACGTCGACCGTAAAATCGAGGGTATCCCCCAGTAAGGGTGCCGCATCGGTTACGGCCTTTCGTACGCGGAGATTAGTGGCTGAACAACTATACGCCAGAGCATATTCCTGGATATCTTCAAAGGCGGCTTTCCAGGTATCAATAATGCGCTCGTTACCATCCACCCCTCCTGTACCCCAGGTATGGGGAGTCAATGAGCCCACCCCAACGGTAGAGGTTCCGCCCACCTCGGTATCGTCCCAGTAATAAAACTGTGAAATATCATTATCTCCACCCTGCAGGGCAAAGGTAGGACCCGTGTTGGAGTTCTGGTTTTCCACATCAAAGAAGGGAAAGTGAATTTCGGAGGCCCTGGCCCGGAGCACAATGCGTACCTGGGTTTCGTTAGGGGCGGGGGAACCATCCTCAAATAATCCATCCCAATTAATCATATTCGTACCGGCAGTGGCATCGCCGGTAAGGGCTCGCTCCGTATTCCGGTTAAACACATCGTCTCCGTTTTCATCGAGCACAATCTCGTACACCCATTCTCCATTGGTTTCAAATTCGAATATCCCCCCGGACGGAATGCCCTCACTTGGGGTTCCCTCCTGGCAGTTTACATCAAACCGAAGGTTATCTACCTGTGGGATGTTGGGTGGAAAAGATGGTTTTTCCGGATCATTCAGGTAAATCTGGAATTCCGGACTCATGATGGCCTGCGGGGTTGCAGGATCGAGGTTCGTTTCTCCGGCTCCGTCTACACTATAGGAATTGTATGCTTCCGGGTTGGACCCCACCCTGTTTGCATACATATGAAAACCGAAGGGCTGTATCCCATTCATGTCTCCTTCCCACACATACCCTTCGTATGATGTTCCCTGGTCTTCTCCATCAATCACAAACACATCGGTGAACAAACCATCGTTGAAATTTTGTGTGCTCAATGCCCATTGTAAACTGAACAGACGGCCTCTTCTTAAATCATCGTCTGCCGTAGTTGTGGTACCATTCGTTCCACGTACCATCACGTCAAAGAATTCCACAGCGCCGCTTCCCAGCCCGTTGCCGTTGCCATACACAATAATGGTATAGGTTCCGGTGGTGGTTGGTGTGAAGGATGCAGGCGGACGGGGGCGACCTGCAATGGTCTGAAGGTTTACAATCTCGGTCCAGCTACCCACATACCCATCCGATGTGGTGCTGGTCACATTAAATTCCCAATCGGGAGTATCGGTTTCGAAGTCTTTACCGGGTCCCCAGATGGCAAACTCCACATTGTTGTTTGCATCGGTTCTGGAGGTATATAAATCGATCACTTCATTTGCGAACAGAATGTCTACATAGAGTACCGTTCGTCGCGGAAGATTCAGATTAAACTGTGCTGTTTGTCCCTTACCCGGTGATTCCAGGAGAGGGACAATGTTGGATGCATTGCGGTTTCGAAGCTCATAAGTCCCTTCCCCTTTCAGAGGGATGGAAAACAAGGTCAGCCAAACCGCTGCATACGCACAAATAATATCTCTGACCCTGGTCCTGCTCAATTCCGGATAATTATGCAGTTTTTTTCTTAACGACGGTATTTTCCAGCTGATTGTACAAATCTTCCAGGTCTACCGGTTTACCAAGCATCTCGTTTTTACTGCGCCTGAAGGCTTCCGTGATAGTTTCGGAAGACTGGGACGAAGACAGGTATAAAAACGGAATCTGGGATTTGGGATATACCTTTTTCACGTTATCGAACAAATCGAATCCGTTCATCCTGGGCATTTCAATATCGGAGAGAATCACGTCTGGCTTGCTGTAAGCAAGCATATCTAATGCTTCTTTTCCATTCTGAAATAACATAACCATATACCCTCGTTTTTCGAGCATGCGGGCAAGGAGTACCCGGTAGGCAAGGTTATCTTCGACGATGAAAATAAGAGGTTTTTTATTTGCAAGTGTAGCAGTCATAAGTATCGTATTAACTATCTATGGTAACCGTGTATTGAACGGTGCTGGTTTGTCCGGGCTCTAAGTTTCCACTTAGCACCCATTTTACGGCCCCTGTTGCCCCAATGGATGGACTCGTGATGGTACAATTGGTCAGATTATTAACCAAAGCTCCGCAGCTGGCGGCTGCAAAGCTGGTATAAGCTGGTGTACTATCAATGATTTCCACATCCGATATGGGGGTGTTTCCATTATTTGTATATGTAATCGTGTAGGTCAGATTCTCGCCTGGCAGAGCGGAAACTTTATCTACTGTTTTTTCTATGATGAGTCCGGCTTCGTTCTCATCTCCTACCCGAACAAGATCGTTTCTAGAGTAGGTAGCCTGTAATACCGGTGAGGCATTATCGTATTCAAACGTTGCATTTAGTACAATGGCATTGCTTCCATTATCTGGCACACCTAACGGAACCGTAGTTTTAACGATTAAGCAGATTGATTGTCCCGCCGTAAAAGCCCGTGGTGTATTAATCACGTTATCCGTTCCTGCATCGATGGCTCCGTTACAGTTCACATCTTCGTAAAGGAGGGTGGTCCATGTAGAGGTTGTAGGGTTAGGAGTATCGGTGAAGCTGAAGGTTACGGTACCATCTGAATTTGCATCAAATTGATGACTGAAAAACACCGATACCCCCGGTTTGGCAAACTGTTCTCCATCGGTGAGTAAACGATTCACCGGTACGTCGGCAAAGGAAATTCCGGTATAGGTGGTGCCCGCAGAAATCGTGAAACTTACCTCATCTACGGTGCGGTCATACGTACCTGCCGTTGTGCCCACCCCACCCCCGGTCGAGATGAACCCGGTTAAATCCACTTCTTTAATGGTGATGGAAGACGCATCCGGGGCTTCCGTATTGGTTAGCCAGAAGGTGAAGGTTCCATCAGCGTTGGTCTCCAGAGCCTGTATCACATTATCGGAAGCATCCAATACCTGGATCACCGCTTTTTCGATTCCGGTTTCACCGCCCCCCTGAACCGCATCGTTGGCGGTACCGGCTCCATCGCCCGTATCCTGGAATACGATACCATCAATTCTGGAACCCTGGAAATCACCAAAGTTCTGATCCAGGATCAATGCACCCTCAATGATAATGTCGATGGTGTTGGGAGTGGTGGATACCGTACCGGTTGGGTCGGCCTCGGCAGGTGGACAGGTACCCGGAATAGGAACAGTCTCACCGGCGGATTCAATAATTTGATAATTTCCGGTCAGGATGCCGGTAAATTCGTAGGCTCCGTCACTGTCGGTTTGCACACTCACACACGACGGACCCGATGGATTGTATAAGACCACGGTAACCCCGGTAATTCCGGTTTCATCGGTTCCCTTAACACCGTCCCGATCCTGATCAGCATACACAAAGCCACGGATAGCCCCCCCACCGGATATGATGGTGACGTTAGCAGAGAATTCGGAGGTGCTATTAGCTGCCGGACCAGTGGTTGCAGTGGCCGTTGCCGTTAACAGTTCGTTTAGGGGAATACCGATTTCAGATGGCAAGGCAATGGTGACGTTGAACGTACCATCCGACGCACTTTGAACCGTTCCGATGAAGGTTTCTCCCTCGCCGTGGGCAATACTTTGGGCATCTCCGGCTTCAATCTCGCCATTATTATCTGCTCGTGTGTTATTAGCCAGGAACAATTCAATATCAAATACCTGGGCAATGGGAGAACCACTTGTGCCCACATAACCCACAACTGTCAAATCCGTTCCGGAAATAGAGGCCGATGTAAATACCGGGTAATCGACCGCTCCATTCGGGTTAGTGGTGAAATCGGTGCTTATGATACCATCGTTTGGAGTTACTCCATCCGGGTTACCTCCTCCCGAATCAGCTTCACGTATGATATCAATCCCAACTCCGTCATTTTCAAAGATGCTATTCTGGGTGATGGTGACCCCAACCAGGTCTTTATCGTTATCCTGATTGTTAAGCTGTATACCTGATCCCGCCAGTGCATCACCCGGATCCAGCGTGGTATTGGCCCCATTACCCGAAATGATATTCTTTTCGATGGTCAGGTTTACCACATCATCAAATGCGCGAATACCAGACACCGCATTATCCCGGATCGTATTATTGGAAATAGTACCTCCCGCTGCGGTCGATTCATTATCTCTACCTATTTCTATACCGGTACCTCCTGTGTTGGTGTTACTCGTACTGTTCCCCGAGTTATAAATCAGGTTCTCCTGGATGGTCCAGTTACCGGATAATTCCACTCCCTCTGCCCCGTTATTTCCGAACCCATTGCCAGCGATCTCATTTCGAAGTATAGAAGATCCTGTTATTTCGTCGTTTACCGAACGAATACCGCGTTGAGGGTTAAAAGCGATGTAGTTGTCCTGTATCACAATCCCACTTGTGGCTGCGTTTCCATCCATACGAATACCATCCTGCCGGTTGGTTGGTGTGGAAGGATCAGCACCGTCTGCCCGGGCACCGATGATGTTGTTCTCGATGGTGGTGTTGGGCGATACACCGATACGAATACTCCGGTCTCCATCAAAAATGGCAATGTTACGAACGGCAAAATTACCCTCGGTCGAATTCAGGTACAGGGCACTGGTACCTTCATCGTTGATATCAATCTCAAATTCTTTGCGATCGAACTGAGCAAAAGCCAGTTCATCTACCCCAACCGTTCCACCCGTCCCCACCTGACCGGTATTGGTGTCTAAAACCGTGCCCGGACTGGTTAAGGAGTATGCAGTACCGTCAATGGTGGTACCTCCGTCGGTGAGCGCTACACCGTTAGAGTTAAGACTTACCTGCCACCAGTTACCACTGGCACTGGTTTGATTGGCTGCCACTGCCGGCACAAATCGCATCGCATTATCGATAGCAGACAGAGCATTGGCGTTTAGTTGGAACTGGCGATACGTACCCTGAGCAAAGCGGGTAGCCGATCCGTCTTCGTCGGTATCATCGGTATTGGTTACCACATTAAAACTGAATCCGAAATCAACATCACTCCGCGCATCATCGTTAATGGTGATTTGTGAGAGGTGTTCGGCATCATCAATACTTCCGTTCACCGGGGTGCCCGGTATATCATCCGATTGGTCACCCCTTCGGCCTGCATAACAAGGCCCGGCAACTGTTTTTATGGCGGCCTGACCGCCAGTGCCATCTGCACAGATTGCCCCTACCGGACCATAGGTTTGCTCCCCCCAATACGATCCATCGGTGAGGTCTCCCGTTTTGGAATCTACTACCACCCAGTAGGTTCCATTGGTTGAAATATTAAAGGAGTAATTCCCCTGGGCATCGGTAACCTGGGTTTCCACAAAGGTTTCGGAAGCATCGAGGGTGCTATTACCTCCGTCCTGATACAGATGCACCTCTACATTAGCCAGAGGTTGCTGATCTCCGGAGGCATCTGTAAATACCGAATCACCATCGATGAGCTCATCGCCCGTTATGTCTTCGAATATGGTACCGGAAATAAATGACTCGAATGAAAAAGCCACGGAGGCGGTGTCGTTCGAAGATACCTTGTCCAGCTTATCCAGGCTTTGAATGAAAGCGAAATTCGTCCCGCTGTCGCCCAATCCACCCACATATTTTAAGGTGATCGAAGCGGAGTCGTCCGCCTGAATGGTACCCACATCCCAGATACCGGTACCACTGGTGAACGAACCCTGGGTTGGAGTGGCACTTCCAAAAGTAAGAGCGGTAGTTAAGGAATCTTTCAGGAATACGGTATTGGCTTCCAAGGGGCCCAGATTCCTGATTTTTATGTCAAACGTAGCCGTATCGCCCGGTGCAACAGGGGTAGATTGAATGGTCTTGGTGACCTCAAGATCCGCATCCGGGATATTATCGACCGTTACATTTACCTGGGCACTGTCGTTAGCCGGGGTGGGGTCGAGTTGGTTGAAGTTTTGAACAAAAACAATGTTGGTTAAGGTCGTATCCGCCTGTACCTCCTCTACCCGGTAATTGAGTGTCAGGGTAAGTGCAGGATCCGATTCTGCCAAATCTCCCACTTCCCAGATACCTGTAGTAGGGTTAAACGTACCCTGACCTACAATACCATTAATGAGGGTAATCCCGGATGGAAGTGAATCTTTTACCGTGATGTTTGTAGCGTCCTCCGCTCCCAGGTTATCCAGGGTAATCACGAACTGTACCGTATCCCCCTCGATAGGATTGGGATTATTCACCGTTTTATTAATGGTAAGATCGGCCGTTCGTTGCGTGGTTACCGGTGTGGTAAAATTGTCAATAATACATTCGGTAAAGTCGAAAGGTATCCGGCGGTTAGAAGTCGATTGGTTGGTAGGATCGGTGGTTCCTGCACGCACCCGGAAGGAAGACACGTTGGCATAAGTAACATACACCAGGTTATCCGTGGCCGCACGCTCATCCCCAGCCGATATATTGGTTGCCGTCGTAGATTGGAAGACATCAAAATCTCCTGATGTGGATTGAACTACATTCGATAATGCTTCCAGGGTATACGTTTGCAGACTGGAAAATCCCGCTAAATCGCGTAAGGTGGCGTCATTACCATCGATGTCAGTAGCGGATACAGCGAAGTTATCGATGACAACAGGAAAATTCGTGCCCGTTTGTACAAACTCTATGGTGAAATCCACATTTCCGCTGGATGACCCGGTTAATAACTGCAAACGGGGCTGGAAGGCTTGTACCAGCCCGGTGCCGTCATCATCAATATTGGTAAAACTCACGCCCGTGATGTCATCGATGGTAACCAGGGCATCCAATCCGGAGGCCACCCCTCCAAACCGGTACACCGCTCCCTCTGTAAGGGCCGTTCCGGTTTCCAGGGTATTGCCCTGGAAAATGAACTCCGGAGGATCCTGGCAGCTTGAACCCCCGGGATCAAACACAGTAAATACGGCACTTCCTGAATTATTAGATTGATTTCTATCCTCTCCCTGGAACGACGAAATCGAAGCGGTGTTGGTGACGGTATTCCCTTCGGTACCGGAATCGACCGTCACATTCAGAGTCAGCGTAGCAGAACCCAGGGGTGCAATATTTCCCACATCCCAAACGTCCGTTCCGCTATTAAAGGTACCCTGAGAAGTACTGGCCGATGAAAACGTAACGCCAGCCGGCAGCTGATCGGTTAAGAAAATCCCGTTTGCTGTAACATTATCATCCAGGTTGTTAATGGTAACCGTATAGGCGATGGAAGCGCCTGCATTGGGAGAAGCGTCACTCACCGTTTTATTCACTTCCAGGTCAAATACGTCGGTGGTAATCGGGGTGGTAAAATTGTTAACCAGGCAGGGATCAAAGTTAAAAGAGAATTGACGTTCACCAATTCCACCACCAGTAAAGTCCGCATCAAATATTCCGGCTCTAACCCTGAACTGGGATACCGTCTCATAGGTAGTATATACCAGGTTACTGGTATTGGTCGGATCAATATTAAAGATTTGCAGTGGCGTGGTAGATTCGAACGTGAAATAGATATCCTGGAAATCAGTGGTTAGGTTGTTAGTCGCCTCTACCGTAAACGATTCCAGGTTTTGGAATCCTACATATTCTCTCAGATCTCCGTTATTACCATCCACATCCACCCCGGAAGTGGTAAAATCGATAAAGCTTTGAAGTATGCTTGAACCGGCCTGGAAAAACGTAAATTCGAAATCGATGTAAGCAATGGTACCTATTCCTGTACTATTTGAAGCAATCTGAGGCTGAAAGTTAGGGGCTGTACCGGTCGTCGTCTGATCGAGGTTTACTAATCGTGCATTGTTATTCGCCACAATTTCGATAGTGGCATCGGTACTTCCATCACCGGTAACATCGGTAAAATCATATACAGCACCCACTTCTCCTGCTGCCCCGGTCGATTTAGACGCGTTGTACACCGCTCCATCAAACGAAAGGGAAGGTAAATCGGTACAGGCCATCATAGCCGATTGAGCTGCAAGGTTAGCATTCAGGAACGGGTTTGTTGCTTTCGTTTTGACCTCATAAGGTGATTCAGTCTCGAAATGAACCGCTCTTGAGGTGTTTCCTTTTTCAACTGGCCTCGTAAATCCAATCAACATGATCATTGCCCCAATAAACCCTGCACTTCTCCCCCAGTTCAGGCTAAGAGCCTGAATAAGAGATAGGTAATATGGAGTAATGCGCGTCTTCACGTTACTTTGGTGCTTTTGGGACGGGTATATCTGCTTTGGATTCCAACAGGCGAATAGAATCTGCATTCAGATATTTGATATGAATAACCTGTCCATTCAGGTCAGCCTGACCCGAAGTGATGGTTACGTTATACTCAGGGATACCCCAGGCAATCAGGTAATCGCGAATGGCCTGCATGCGGGCGCCATCAATTGCATTTCCGGCTCCTTTCAATTCAATACGAACCGGTCGGTTACTACGCATATACGATCCCACTCTGGAAAGAACAGCCTGGGTCTCGTTACTTAAGGCCGATGAATTACCACTGAAGTTGATGCGATCTGGAACCACATACGTTTGAGACATATCGAGCAGGAGAAGGTAATCTTCCCGGGTTTTGAGAATATCCAGCAGGTTGTTCATCATGCTGGTCGCAAGACTGTTATTCTCAAACTTGATGTCGTCGTTTTGCTCAACCACGTTTAGCTGTTCCACATTGGTATAAGCAAACAGTACCTGATGCGGACGTAGGTCATCGCGAAGCTGTACATTCACCCGCTCACCGGTAATGCCGCCAAACTGAAGGGCATCGGTAATCACCTGGGCACGAGCCTGGGCAAACTCATTGTCGGGTAGTGCAACGGTTACCTGCACATTAAAGAACTGAACCATAGCCATGGCTATCCGCTCCAGCAGGTACACATTCACCGGATCTAACAGGGTATTATTCGATGTAAACGTCATATTGCCCGGTACTGCATTATGCTCGGCGTTATAGATATAATCCCACGGGCCAATGTTCCGGATCTTCTGGTTAACCTGTAAATCCTGCACCTGCTTAATAAAGCGAACATTCATATTCGGGGTATTCAGATCGAGCTCCACACGGCGGTTCTTGGCCATATCCACACGGTCGTTCTCTTCTCGTTCGCCCTTGCTGAAGCTTAAGCCTTCGAACTGAAGTTTTTCTCCATCCACCCCGGCGGCCACCAGGTATGCGCGTACAGCACGGGCTCTTCGCTCTGACAGATCGAGGTTGTAGGCCTGGGATGCTTTGGTATCGGTGTGACCGAGTACGTTGATAAAGTAGTCGTCTCGGTCGATGAGGAACTTGGCTACTTTATCTAGCATCTGCGCGGCAGCTGCATTGATGTAGGTGCGGTCATTATCAAAGTGAATGTGCTGTGGAAGAAGGATTAAGGTCTCAAGTTCCTCGTATTCCAGATCGCGGGCAGCCAGTTTAGCGGGCTGTAGCGTAAGAGTGAATTCAGGCAGGTCGATATTGAGGATTTCCGGTGGTTCCTCGCAGGCAAGCTCACATGTTAAATACAACGATGGATCGATGATGTGTTTTGCACCTTTAACCCGTGTTGGCAACAGGTTATCAAACAGCTGCTCATCAAACTTGTAAGCAAACCCAAGGTATGCACCGGCTCGGGTGTAGTTATTGGGAGCAAGGTCTTCATCTTCGTAACCAAAGAAGTTAAATCCGGCAGCCACGCGGAGGTTACGCGCCATGATAAAGCCAAGCTCTACCCCCAGACCATAATCACGGGTGGTGAAGTCGCTGTTTGCCAATAAACTGGCATTGATACCGGCATCCCATTTATCGTTTAAATCATAAATAGCTCTACCGCTAACCATCTCCAAGAAGCTTGTGCTTCTCAGAATATCATCTTGTGCAACACTTGCTTTGGCGGCAACCCGGCCACTTACCACCAGATCTGCTGTTGGATGGTAGTTGGCATGCGAAGAGAAGATATGGGCGTATTCCCGGAAATTCGCATTGCTGTTTTCTTTCTCATACCGCCACTCGTAGCGTAACAGGGCATCGAAGCGATTGCGATACGTATCGCGGAAGGCTGCACCAATGCGAAAACGTTCCTGGATACGTAATGCGTCAGTAAAGATGCTGCCTGGTCCGGTTCCTGTTGGAGTTGAAACCGATACGATGTTTTTACCGAGGAAGGTCCACTCTTCAGAAATACGTAACCCGTAGCCCACCGTATTCAGATATACATTAGAAGTACCCGAGAAACGAGCTTCCGATCGGGTAGTCCCCTTCCAGTTTGGGTTTGCCGTATAGGCTAGTGCACCAGAAATAGCGGTCGCGTCTTGACCGGCAACACCGCGAACGGTGAACTGTCGCTCGAAACCGGCATTTGCTGTTAAACCGGGACGTATCTGGAAGTTGTTACGCAACCCGATAGCAGCTTGCCCGGTAGGGCCATCAAATGCATCCTGCACCCGGTATTCACTAAATACTTCCCCGTTTTTCATGAAGTTAGACTTCAATCCCACTACGGTGTTATTCCGCTGAGCATTGTCGCGTAAGGTAAACCTTCCTGCAGCCGAAGAAATAAACTCATGCCGGGCATACAACTTGCTATTCCCAAAAAAGCGGTAATCCATACCGGCTGCTACCAGACG
Organism: Bacteroidota bacterium; assembly: GCA_039819115.1. Classification (GTDB taxonomy): domain Bacteria; phylum Bacteroidota; class Rhodothermia; order Balneolales; family Balneolaceae; genus JBCBST01. The sequence continues at coordinate 18,844 of JBCBST010000004.1, read as the reverse complement.
ACGATCCGTTTCTTCTAAATCCTGCTCATATTCCCCGAAAACGGAGGCCCCGTTCAACAGAGGCACTTTGGAGGTGATATTTGCACGCAGGTTCGTATTGGTAATGTCTTCTGCCTGATTGGGGTCCTGCTGCTGAGAGTAACGCAGTCCTACGCCGGCATTAATATTCGATGTAATGGTTTGGCGCAGATCAAACAATCCACCAATGGTTTGCTGAGAGGATGTATCACTTTGTGAGATCAGGAATTCACTGCTCACTTTGGTTTTCGAGCCTAATTTATAAGAGGCCCGGGCTCTGGCTTCGGTTCTGCCCTGCCCCAGTGTACCGGCCTGGTTGGCAAAGTTATCCGCAGAACGTCCTACCTGACCCAGGGCGGTTAATTTCTTTCCTTTGTGCTGAATTTCGATACGCCCTGCGGCCCCGGTTCCTTCTAAGTCGGTCGTTGTCTGAGCAACCTCGGCAATAACCCGGGTGTTTTTACCCACATTCAGCTTTCCGTTTACCGACGAAAGCATAAACTCATTTTCCGGGTTGTCGTCCTGAACCACACTTGCCGATACCGAACCTTTATTCTGTACTTCGTACTTGGCAGTTGCACCGGCAATCAGGTATCGTTCGTCATTATTATCCGCTTCGTAGGTTACCCGAATAAATACCGGGTTAAAGCTCTCATCTACCGAGAAAATGGGTTGTGTAAAAATGATGGTGCTGGTAAATACTTCAAGCGCATAATCCACAAACCGGGTGAGTCTCTGAACGTCGAGGATCACATCCGGTTGTTCCCGGTCGTAGGTAACCAGTTCTATGATCTCGCTCTGATTTACAATGCCCTGCTCCAGATCGCCATTGTCATTCAGGATTTCATACCGCGAAAGGCCCTGAGCACGGAATTCGCGGATTCGCCGGGTTGAATAGGCACTGCTTGCAAATCCTTCTACCGAGAATCCGTTTTTCTCCACATTTGCTTTAAAACCGGTCTGGGCACGGCTATAATCACCCAGTTGTCGGGCTTCGTCACGCTCCTGAGTGATGAAGTCACCATAGAGGGCGTAGGTTTTATTCTTGTCTACCCGAACATACAGACGGCCGGTGCTTTGAGCATCGAATCCTCTCAGGGAGTTATCTCCATATACAGGGTAGAACTCATCGGGTTGAATATCACGGAAAAGACGATCGTCCTGGCTTCGTTCCGAATCGTATCCTGCCGTAAGTAAGGCATTACCCCTCACCTTTCCTTTCAGGAAGAAGGCGATACGGGAGTCGCCGGTGAAGCTTCCAAAATCGGTGGATAACTGCTGTAATTCACGCTCAAAACCATCGTCTTCTAATGCCGATGATACATTCACGCTTTGGTTCAGTCTAATGGTGCCTTCAATGATACCTGCTGCTATCAATGGTCGCAGATCGGGAACAAAATGGACGACTTCCTCAGTTTCAATCACCCCGACATTAGCACGAACACGGGTCGTTTTAGGATCTGTCATCGATCTTAATTCTGCGAACAGTTCCCCGTTTTCTACCAGGATCTGGGTTCCGGGCTCATTCGGATTCAAGTCATTGACGTTCCACTGTCCATAATCCACATCGAGGGTAAGCTGAGTAGGAGCACCTATTTTAATATGATTGGCATCCAGTAATCGAATACGCACTTTAGCGGCATCCAGACCATTAGCAGGAATGTGATTTTCGTAAATCTGAATATCGATTTTGAACAGGTCGCCCGGTACAAATACCTGAATGGTTTCCTCTCCCCTCACATTACCAAACGGATCGGCCTCAACAGCAGAAATCAGGTTAACACCCGGGGTGAGTTCAACGGCTATGTATTCAAGACCCTGTACTCCTTCCTGAGAAACAGCTTTTTTACCGATTTGCGAAGCCCCTACTACCTCATCATTCACAAATAAGTCGATCATCGCACCTGTTCTTGACTTCACCCAGATATTGGCAAACCCGGTATTGAGCGTGTCTCCATCGGCAAGGTTCATAATGCTGAGGGTAGCGTCGGCAAACAGGATAGCATCTTCGAGTAAAGGCTCACCGGTCATTGCAGAATCAGCAGCTATGCTTACAGAGTCAGCACGTTCTGCCGGAGTCTGTACACCTTCGTCATCTCCCAGGCTACGATTTGCACCTACAATACCTGATGCCTGCCCGGCTTGTAAACCGTTTCCGTTCCGGCGATCATCGAATTGAAAGTTTTCCGTTACCGAAGCAGCAAGGGGATCAACACCAGCCAATGCCTCAATGCGTGCATACACCGATTCAAACATACGGGCATCACAATTACAGATGGCGAAATCGGCACGATGCATTTCCCCTTTCTTAAGGTCTACGAACCGGCTTGAAGGATCTCCGGCGTGCCGGTTATCCAGCTCTGCTAACAAGGCACCTTTTGGAAGGGTTGTATTATCTACTTTCAGCACATGTTTATTGGGCCGAATGCCATAGATACTATATTTCCCTTCCGCATCCGTCTCTACAAACGTACCATCTTCCAGATACAGACGAACACCGGGCACACCCAGCTCGTCGTAGCTCTGAATGTCGTTCTCATCACAGTCCATGAAGACTTTACCGAAGATGAAACCTTCCTGGCTGAACACACCACCGCTTACTTCAATCTGAACCTGTGCCTGGTTACTGCTTTTGGCAATAAAACTGGTGTCGCCCTGGGCAATGGCGGTGTTAATACCGTCGCCGTTTTCTGCCCCAGGTCCAACATACACACGGTAATTCAATGTCCTTGTTTGTCCGGTCAGAATGGAATCGACCTGGAACGTTAGCAGCGGTCCTCTCCCCCCTTCCGGATCGGGAATAAACGTACCGTCTAACCGGGCAGAACCGGGTTGATATTCAAACCCAAAGGGTAGTTCGTCCCGGATGATCAGTTCACGCACGGTATTCACCGCAATACTGCGGATGGTTACGGTATAATTCACAAATTCGCCGATTTCCACTGTGCTCTGATCTACCGTCTTTTCGGTAAACAGCACATTACGGGACTGACCATCCAGTGGGATATCGAAATCTAAACCGGCCGCGTTATTTTCAATGGAAAAGGTCTGGCCATAAGAAGCGAGTGTATCGATGTTGCGGGTTTCAGGAAGGAATTGACGATTAACCTGGGATGGAAACACATATAACTGGGGAGTGCCAACCTCAACGCGATACGTACTGGGATTAAGGAAAGGGAAGCTAAAGCGACCGTCTTCTCCCGTAATCTGGGGATTTTCAAATGGTGTGGTGCCATCCACATCAAACACCTGGGCTAACCCTCCGGCATTACCTCCATTTCCCTGTCCGGTAAGATCAATAATACGCACTTCAGCACCGGCAACCGGTGCATCCGTGTCACTATCAAATACAATACCGAATGGATCTACCCGAAGAGAAGTGGTTACTTCGTCTTCAATACGAACAGCAGGGCAGGTAAGTACAGCAACCAGTTCATCTTCTTCTGCGGCTTCAATAATCTCATTACCGGGTGTTACAGTAAATTCTCGGAAATCGCGGGTGGGAACCGGATTTGGAATACGGAACATACCGGTGTTAGGCCCGGTTTCCACACCTTCAAATTCTTCCTGGTCTCCTGTAAGCACCGAACGAATAGTGATGGCTACCCGATCTACAATCCCAGCCGATATATTACAACGTCCGGCATCAGCCTCTACGTGTAGATCAGACCCAACGGATGAGGTATTCGTACGGGTCACGAAGTTCTGATCGGTGAAATAGTTGATCTCGGCATCACGCTCAGGTAGCAAATCAATCACCTGGTTAGATGCAGTGGAACTTTGACGGGTTCCATCCTGATCGGTAAAACTTACCTCTGCAATATTTATAATTTGTCCGGCTGCGTTTTCATTTACTTCTACCTCAAATGAGAATTCAAACTGTTCATCCACCGTGATGGAATCGTAGAGTATGGCGATCACATCTACCTGGCTGAGATCCTGGGGTTGAACCGTGGTAAACTCAAATTCCTCGGCGCCGAATACGTGGTACACATTCTGACCCTTAGGTACATTTTTAAACGCCTGGAAGGTCAGGTTTGCAGGAATGGAATCTCTGAGCACCACTTTACTCAGTACATTACCGTCGAGGAGTATATCCCTTCCCAGTGCCGTTAAATCCGATCCAAGCTCACTGGAGTTTACCCCCCGTACCACATAATCAAAGGTGTCTCCCTGTTCCAGGTCTTCATTGAGCTTGACAGCCTCTTTTTCCAGATCAATGACCGTACCGTTGAAGGTTCGGGTAGTATCAAAGTTCTGTACAAGGAACCCGGATTCGCGGCTTGTTCCCTGAACCAGTACAACCGATTCAATGGCTCCGCGTATTTCCTCATTAATGCGACCCGAGTAGGCAAATTCAAACGTCTCGTTTGGCTGCAAAGTCGTAGTCAACTCGGCAACAAGACCTCCTGTGTTTGCTGCCCCTTTCACTGCTGTCAGGGCCGACTTGTTTTGAACACCATCTGAGCGGAAATCGATGGTTACTTCTTCCAAATCGTAATCATCCTGATCCAGGTTTACGATTTCAATATCTACGGTAAATGGGATATTCCCGATGTTTCGATAAAAATGGGTATAAGAAACCCGGTTACCCCGTATTTCTCTCTTAAACTGACTGGGGAAAAGAATAGCCGCTTCATACGGAAGTACGGATATTTCTACCGTATTCGACTGGATTTCCACGGTTTCTCCACCACTGCTGATGTAAGTTCCAAATGCCGTGTTTGGAATCAGTTCATTAAGGGGTGCTACCCCGGTAGTATCTGAAGATTGTGCGTACAGCTCCCCCAACCCCGCAAAAAGCAGGACAAAAAATAAAATATGGGTGAAACTAGTACGCATCAATTGAGTTAAGTAGAAATGGAGGGGCCAACCTCCATCTCAGTATCTGGGTTAATGCAAACTTGGGTTAGCTGTCTCTCAGTTGTACAGCAAAGACGATTTTGAAACTCTCGAAAGGAGCAATTTCAGTAGCTGTAACCCGGATTGTACCCGCGTTACCATCGCCCGGATCGGCATCAATGCTCAGCGTTCCGGTAACCGAACCGATGGTCCGAACAGAACCGGAAAGCACGGTATAAGCAGGAGTGGTATCTACGATATCCACGCCGGTTACACTGGCCGCACCGTTATTCGTTACTTCGATTTCGTAGAACACGACATCACCCGGAGAAGCAGCAAGCTGACTGGTTACAAAACCACCAGCAGCCGCACCATTGTTATATCCGGTTGTATCTGTGGATTGGGATTTTTCCATAACCAGTAAACCGGCAACCACACTGGTGATATCAGTATTTGCAACAGCGGCAATTCCGGTTGCACCAGAATTAGAATCGGTTACAGTGATGGTGGTGGTGTTGGTTGATCCGTCCTGCACCCCTACACCTGCCGTTACTTTGATGACAAGAGGAAGCTCATCGCCAAACTCAAGTACACCAATACCAGTACCAGATAATGCACCAGGCGAACCTGCACCAGCACTTGTAAGAAGGGAATCACCGGAAGTAACCGTACCAGAGGCATCTCTATCCCAGTACACAATGGCGGTAAATCCATTTGCAGCAGAGTTGGATACACTGATTTCCAGGCTGGAGTTTGGAGCAGATGATCCACTCGGGCCGTTTTCGTCTACGTTGGAATCAATACGCAGGGTATGCGCATAATCACGGGAACCACCTGGGAAGATTTGACCCGTCTGGTTTTTAACGAGAGAGATGTTACGGTCAACATTTACCGTTACCTGATCGTGAATACGATCGCTGGCGTTGCTTGATGGCGAAACAGCCTGGAAGAAAATAGCAAAGTCACCAGGAGACTGACCAGCAGGAATGATGATTTCTGCTGTAATCTCTTTGTTAGCACCAGCTGCAATCGTACCCGTGTTGGTGATTACACTGTTTCCGTTATCCGGATCTTTGAATGTAATCGTCCAGCTGGAAGGGAAACTGTTTGCTGTGGTATCAAATACAGAAATATCGTAGGCATCTGCCTGTCCACCGGTATTGTTTACAAACAACTGGAAGTTGATGGTGTTATTCGGATCAGTGGAAATGGTCTTTACAGGAGTTGCCTCTGCACCAATTCCGTCACCAAGAACAGCCGGGCCACCAACAATATCATCGTTTGTTAAGTCAACCGAGTTCAGTGTGATCTCACCTAACTTATCGAAGATAGTGGCACTTTCTGATGGGTCATTGATAGAAGTTGCTGTTTTTGCAATCTCAAAAGGACCTGCATCTGTGGCATTAGCCGGCAGGTTAGCTACCAGGATAACCTGAATAGAATCTCCTGCAGCAACAGGGCCAGTATCCGGAATACCATCATTGTTGGTATCGGTGAATGGGTTCAATGCATTACCTGAACCATCTGATTTTAACAGCTGGAACGTGGTTCCAGTTGGAAATGTACCAGCGCTTAACGTCAGGTTGTACACATCGGTTGTGGTACCAGTGTTGGTGTACGAGTTAACAAACGCAACACGGGCACCCTGAGCTGCTGATGCAACAATAACAGAGTCATTTGGAGTGGTAACATCAAGTGCAGACTCGGTATTAATAACTCCAAAATCGTCTCCTACAACAACCGTAGCAGTGTTTGTGTTTACAAAACCGCCACCGCCGTCAAATTTGAACCGACCGGTGTTGTTTAATCGGGCTCCTGAAACGCTACCGACTTCCACATCGAACTGGATAGTTGCAGACTGACCGGCACCCAGATTCTGGATGATAGATACCACAGAATCCGCAGAGAACGGGTTACCATTATCGAAGTACTGATAGTCAATACCGTTGGCTTCAAAACCGTTGTTACCATCGGTAAGAGCAGAAGATGATCCACTCCACTCTCCGGTACCGGCAACATACTTCAAGCTATCAGGTAGCGGATCCTGGATACGCAGGTTGGTCGCAGCCTGGTTACCGTTGTTGCTGAATCGGAAGGTTACGGTGATAGTGTCGCCGGCAGCAGCCGTAGACTGACTGAACGACTTTTGAACATCAATTACAGCTCCATCGGAGAGAATGGCTGTATCTGTGTTCACATCAGATTGACCGGAATCGCCAACACTGGTTGCCGTTACTGTGACCTGTGCTTCGTTACCATCGGTTGTTTCTGTACCAGGTGCTGTAACCACAATAACGAATCCATACGATTCTCCGGCACCAATGCTGGGTGTAGCCGTAAGAGCCGTGAAGTTATCGGGCACCCCATCGAGGTCGGCATCCGGGTAAATCACAATGTTTGATGCTCCGAAATCGAAATCATCGGTTGCAGCAACATCAACAGCGGTGATATTGAATGAGTCCGGACCGTTACCATTGTTCGTAACAATGTGAGGGAACGTTACCTGACCACCAATACTGATGTTCTTGGTAAGATCAGCCTCCAGGTCAAGAGCAAACACCTGTTGTACAACAGTCTCAACGGTGTTCGAGGTAACAGAACGTGTGTTACCACCTGCATCGGTATAAGTAGCCGATGCCTGGTTACCAATGGTTGTATTAGCAGGAGGAACCTGAGCAAATACCTCTGTCGAGGTTAACCCAAAGAACACTCCCCAAACCAAAAGTAACCCCGCAAAGCCAAACGCTCTGCTTCGTAGGTTGTTCGTGTTTGTTTTCATTTGTAATCCTGAGATTAGTCTAGTTGTTTTGTTTTTTGATTGTTGAGTTTCCAAAATGAGCTTAGTTATCTATCACCTTAACTCGGGCTCGAAGCGTCACGCTTTCGCGGGCACCGAGAGACGGCACCATCCAACGTAACCTCCGGTATTCTCTGACCGGAATTTCCTCGGTCACGGTGGCCCCGTCTGGTTTTCGAACGGTTCGAGTGAGTGGTAGTCTTTGGAAATCCTGTCCTGTGTTGGATATGCTCGCTCCCTCAACTTGAGGCGAAGGAGAGTTCATAATGAATTCCATGCCTAGAGGAATAGGCAGTACAGGTTGTAGGTTGGTAATCCCCTCGTTCTGGTTGTTGGTGTATATCACGCGATATTCAACAACATCACCAGGGGTAACCTGCTCGGTTTTGGTTGCCACTTCGTTACCGGAGTTATCTGTAGTAATTACATACACCTCGATGACAGAAGAAACAGGTCCGATTGCATTTTGCTGAGCCATTATCTGGCTTACAGTTCCCAAAAGTACAAGTAGTAAAATGGAAAGTTGCTTTTTCATACTGTTCGTTTAGTTTGCATTTAAGCCCATTTTGGACGATAAAAAAGGTACCGATTTTACAATGATTAGGAGGTTAGATTACCTTAATGAAAGAGCAGTCAACCAAATGGTTTATTAAGGAGTTTTAATCATTCACTTGGATGAGCAGAATATCGGTTTAGTACATCTCCGCGCACGTTTTTTACAAACTTAAGAATGGATGATAAAATGTATTTATTCACAAATGATGAATTAATTCATGTATTTTTTATTCTATTCATAAAATATTTTTTTATGTGTATTTATTTACAATATTTAAATCCCGATTCTACATAGCATTTGCATTTAAAGTGTATGTTTAAACATGATTTCAAAAGACGTACTTAAAAAGATCAAAAAGCTTGAAATTCAGACGAAGGGCATGGTTAACTCCTTGTTTGGAGGCGAGTATCAATCGGCGTTTAAAGGGAGAGGAATGGAGTTCTCTGAGGTTCGGGCGTATACCTATGGAGACGATATTCGCCAGATTGACTGGAACGTAACCGCGCGAACTGGTGAAGCCTATCTCAAAATCTTCGAAGAAGAGCGGGAACAGACCCTTATGCTCTGTGTTGATATTTCCCGATCGGGAAGGTTTGGCAGCCAGGAACAACGTAAAATGGATCTGGCCATAGAGATATGTGCCGTACTCGCTTTTAGCGCTATAAAAAACAGCGACAAAGTGGGTCTTGTTTTATTTAGCGATCGCATCGAAAAAGTCGTTCCTCCTAAAAAGGGGAAAACCCACGTACTCCGACTCATACGGGAATTGTACACGACCAAGCCCATAGGTAAGGGTACAGACATAGGAGAGGCACTCGCGTACATCAATCGCTTATTAGACCGGAAGGCTATCGTGATTCTGGCTTCCGACTTCATGGATCAGGCCTACGAAAAACAATTACGTATCACGAATAAAAAGCATGATCTGGTCAGCCTTGTTGTAAACGACGAATTAGAGGATGACCTACCAAACCTTGGAGTTATTCCAATCCGTGATTCTGAAACAGGAACGGTTCGCATGGTGGATACGAGCAGCTCCAGGGTCCGCCTAAGTTATAGCAAGCAGCGATCGGAGTTTAAAAAGGAGCTGCAGGAGCGCTTCTTAAAAATGAAAATTGACGCCATAGAAGTACAAACAAACGAATCGTATGTACAGCCCCTCATGAACTTTTTTCAGCGTCGCGGAAGCAGGTATTAATTAAAAAGTGGCTTCCGAGATCAGGAAATCAGCTTCCATGGTCTTAAGCTGCTGCAGGTATTCTGAAATAGCCACATGGAAATAGGCTAATCGTTCTCCTTCCAGCGATTTAGAGGGTGGCAGCGTGATTTTCAGAGGATTAACAGGCACATTGTTTCTGTAAATACGGTAGTCCAGGTGTACGCCGGTAACTCTTCCCGTTCTCCCTACATAGCCAATAACCTGCCCCTGCTTCACCCTTCTGCCTTTTTTAATGCCTTTTGCAAAACCGTTCAGATGTAGATAGGCGGTGGTATATGTAGCGTTATGTTTAATCTTAACAATGTTGCCATTTGCACCCCGGTATCGGGCTTCCAGTACTTCTCCATCACCCACAGAGATAACCGGTGTACCTAACGGCGCGGCATAATCCACTCCATAATGTGGCATTCTTCTTTTTAGAACCGGATGAAAACGATTGTGAGAAAAACCAGAGCTTACCCGCTGAGAATACGTAAAAGGAGCTTTCAACAAGGCTTTTTTTATGCTTTTTCCCTCCGCATTGTAATAACCTCTCGTCTCAGCGGTTTCGTGGAAAAAGGCCGAGTGCGTTTCTCCGGCATGTAGAAACTCGGCGGCAAGTATTTGTCCTACTCCATAGGGTTTACCATCCACTACTTTTTGTTCATAAATGACTTTATACCGGTCACCCCGCTGTAGTCGGAAGAAATCAATTTGCCAGGCGTAAATCTCACTGAGCTTATTCCCAATTAAGGTACTTCGGTTTTGGTTTTTCAGGCTTTCGTATAAAGAACTGGTGATTTCTCCTGAAATCTCAGCGACCCTGATTTCGACAGGCTTAGCTCTCTTCTCTACTACTACGCTCTCTTCCCAATCCAGCACGATATAATCGATGGGATTCTGATGAAGAATCATGCGATAGGCTTGTCCCTCTGTGTTGTGGTAGGTAATGTATTTTTGATTGTATCGAAGTTGGTTAGCACGAAACGTGAGCTTCGACTCCGATTCAATCTCCCGAATCACTTCGGGTTCTACCTCCAGCGACTTCAAAATAAGAACCAGGGTTTGATTTCGTCTGACCCGCTGTTCTTTAACCTCAGCATCCAACCGTTGAAAACCATAGGCATCTTTGGGTGGGAGCTCTTTAATCTCAACCACATTCTCGCGGGTTATTTCGAAGGAAGGTTCTTCCCTGAACCAGGAAGAACAAGAACATAGTATAACGGTTAAAACAAGTACAGAAACCCCGAGGATGTTGCGCGCCATGAATGTAGAGTAGATGATTAGCATATAAATATAGGCATTAACCGTCTGCATTCACAAAATTCAAACCCTGCCCGTGTTTTTTTACCTCATGTATGCTACGATTCTTTTATTTTTGGCGGATGAATTGCAAATCAGGCAGCACAAACCGGCATGTATTGAACTATCGTATCCTTATTCTCATAAGTATAACCGTCTTTGTATCCCCTTCCATTGTAGCACAGGAATTGTATAACGAAGTTTCTGCCGATTCGCTTATGCTCGGAGAAGTATTCGAGTATTCCATTTCATTAAAAACGTCTTCTCCCTATCTGGAAGCGCAGTTCCCTGATTCTGCCACCTTCCCGGAAACGATTGAAGTGTTATCCATTAAGCAGTTTAAGGTTTCTGAGTTTGCCGATAGTACGGTGTACCAGCTTCAGTTTTTCTCCAACCAGGACGTGATACTTCCCCCTCTTCCTGTTGTGGTGGTATCCGAAACCGATACATCCCGTTTTTTTGCTTCCGCAACCACGTTGTATTTCAAGTCTGCTCTTGCTGAGTCTGAGGAGGAATTCCGCCCGTTGAAACCCATTTTTGGTATTCCTGGTGTGCGCTGGCCCTGGATAGTCGGTGCCCTGTTATTGGCCGTTGCCTGTTACCTGCTGTACCGCAGGTGGAAAAATAAGCCAGATCCGGAGCCAGCCCCTGTGGTCGCCCCGGTATACTATATAAATCCTGTAACGGTGTTAGAAAAAACATTAAAGGAATTAAGGGAGAGTGAGATTCTACAGGAGGAACGGGATTTTAACCAGTTTTATGTACAGCTTGGCGATGCAATCCGAACCTACTTTGAAGACCTGTACCAAATACCGGCCCTTGAAAGTACAACACGGGAGCTTATGCGCTACCTGGACGCTTTCGGCGCCGATCATGAATTGATCCGTCACTGCCGAACCATACTCAGGGAAGCTGATATGGTGAAATTCGCGAAATTTGTACCCACGTTAGACAGTGCCTGGAACAGCTATAACGAAGCACTTAATTTTGTGGAACGAGCTAAACTTGTTGATGTGGCACGTGTTGAACGGGCCCGGCAGGATTTTGAGGCCGAGATCATGCACGCATCAACTCTGGAGGAAGTCTAGTATGGAATGGGCAAATCCTGAGTGGTTTTGGGCACTCATCACAATCCCTGTTTTAATCGGGCTGTATGTATTCCGCTGGCTGGGAAAACGCCAGCCTACCCTCTCGTTTTCATCCACTTCGTTTATGGAATACTTACCGGGCAACTGGAAAGCACACCTCCATTGGCTCTTTGCCGTGTTAACATGGACCGGCATATCCTTACTCATTCTTGCACTGGCCCGGCCACAGGAAAAGCTCACCACTATAGAACAAAATGCAGAAGGCATCGACATTGTAATGGTTTTGGATATGTCGTCGTCGATGAGAGCTGAAGACCTGAAGCCAAACCGTTTTGAGGCTGCCCGGGAAGTAGCCAAACAATTTGTTGATCAGCGTATATCTGATCGTATCGGGCTGGTAACGTTTGCCATGAAAAGCTTTACGGTTGTACCTCCCACCCTCGATTACCGACTGCTAAAAGAATTGATTGACGATATGGAAATGGGTGTTATTGAAGATGGCACGGCTATTGGAATGGGGATAGCAACAGCTATAAACCGTCTTAAAGACAGCGAAGCGACCAGTAAAGTCATCATCTTGCTTACCGACGGACAAAACAACTCCGGTGAAATCGATCCTGTAACAGCTGCCGATCTTGCTCTAACCTACGGGATAAAAATATATACCATTGGCGCAGGTACCCGTGGTACAGCACCTTACCCGGTAAGGGACCCCGTCTTTGGCGTACGGTATCAAAACCTTCCGGTAAACATAGACGAAGAAATGCTTACCCGGGTGGCTGACTTAACCGGTGGCCAGTACTATCGTGCAACCGATACGCAAAGCCTTTTTCAGGTGTATCAAGAAATTGATACCCTGGAGCGTTCAAAAATTGAAGAACTCATTTACACCGACTACAAAGATCAGTACACCACATTCTTAGGTGCCAGTATTTCCTGTCTGTTTCTGGCTATGCTTGGGAGAATCGCCTTTTCAAATAATTTATAAGAATGAAGCACCCTATCTTAGGGTTTCAGACCTAGCTAAGCTAACTATTTGTATCCGTCTCCATGTCTATTTCTGATTCATTAAGGAATAAACTCACTTCCTGTTCCTACCAGAGTGAAATCCTGGCCGCATTGTCTGATCGTGATTCTGTATATGTAAATCATTGCTCTGATTCACTATCCAGTATGCTGGTTGCACGCCTGGCCCGTACCTATGACCGCGTACTGCTTGTATTCCCCGATGAAGAAGATGCAGAACTGGCCTTCTCCGATCTTAAAGAACTGAAAGCTCCGAATCTCAGACTATTCCCTTCCACACTTCAAAAACCGTACGACAACCAGGTAGTACGGGATTTATCACGCCTTGTACAAAGAACCGAAACCATTCAGCATGTACAATCCGAATCCGGTTATCTGGTGGTTACCTCCGCACAAGCTATATTTAACAAGGTGGCCGGTCTTGATGATTTTCAAAAACACACCATCTCACTTACAAAAGGTGAAAGCTACCCACTCGACGACTTGAAAGAACAGTTGGTAAACCAGGGGTTTTCACCCACACGATTCGTTGACGAACCCGGAGAATTTGCTGTACGTGGGGGAATTGTTGACCTCTATCCGTTCACGGGCGACTATCCCATACGACTGGAATTCTTTGGAGATGAACTTGAATCCATACGCGAGTTTGATGCCGATTCCCAACGATCGGTGGCTTTTTTAAACGAAGCTCACATTTACCCGAATTTGAACCCTGGGGCCGATTCTGCTCATGCCTCGCTGATCGATTATCTGGCAAAAGATACATTAATCGTAACCTACTCTTCTGAACTGGTGAAAGGCGAACTGAGCAAATGGTACGAGCAAGCCACCGGGGTATACCAGGAGGTGGATAAGGAAAGCATCCCCGAACCGGAACAACTGTTTGTAAGTAAGGAGGTTTGGACATCACAAATCGAATCGTTCAAACGTCTGCAGGTCGGTAGTTCCATTCAACACGATCAACCTGCCGATGTAGAAGTTGTTCAACAGCCACTGCCGGTTGTAAACGGAAACTTTGACACGCTGAATTCTACCATCAGAACATTTCATGCGGATGGGTATGAAATCGTATTGTTATGCGATAACAACGCTCAAAAAGAACGTTTTGAAGAACTCTTAGACCTGGAAACGCCAATCTCTATACAAACAGGTTCGCTGAATAAGGGATTTGTGCTGGCGGATGACCAATTCGTAGTGTTCACCGATCACCAGATTTTTGACCGATACTTCCGTCCCAAAGTAAAACGGAAAAAAATGTATGGGGGGATATCACTCAAAGAAATCAGGGATCTGAATATCGGCGACTTTGTAGTACACGTCGACTATGGAATTGGAAAATTTGCCGGCTTTAAAAAAATCGAAGTAAAAGAGGTCGAACAGGAAGTCGTCGTATTACGCTATAAAGACGATTCCTTACTCTATGTGAATGTGTCGAGCCTGCATAAACTTCAGAAGTATTCGGGTAAAGAGGGTACCGAACCGAGAATTACCAAATTAGGCTCCGGCGAATGGGCCCGCAAAAAAGCACAAACCCGTAAAAAGGTCAAAGATATTGCCCGCGAGTTAATCCAGCTGTATGCAAAGCGTAAATCTCAAAAGGCCTTCGCCTTTTCAGGTGATAATGGTTGGCAGACCGAAATGGAAGCCCGCTTTGAATACGAAGAAACGCCTGACCAGGATCTGGCCATTAAATCGGTAAAAGAAGACATGCAAAGCATACAACCGATGGACCGGTTGATCTGTGGCGATGTAGGGTTTGGGAAAACAGAAGTGGCTGTCCGCGCCGCATTTAAAGCGGTTATGGATCACAAACAAGTTGCGGTGTTGGTACCCACTACTATTTTGGCAGAGCAACATGCCAAAACCTTCATCAAACGAATGAAAAACTTCCCGGTTCGTATTGAAGCATTATCCCGATTTCGATCTCCCGCCGAACAGAAAAAGGTGATTAAAGAACTCGGGGAAGGAAACATTGATATTGTGATTGGAACGCACCGTATCCTCTCCAAAGATATATCCTTCAAGGAGCTAGGTCTGGTTATTGTTGATGAGGAGCAACGATTTGGTGTATCGGCTAAAGAAAAACTGAAGGAATTCCGTGCATCGGTGGATGTGCTTACCCTAACCGCCACTCCCATACCCCGTACCTTGCAGTTTTCGCTGATGGGCGCTCGCGATTTGAGCATTATTCGTACCCCGCCACCCAATCGTCAGCCGGTGTATACCGAGATTCACAGTTTTAACGAAGAGTTGATCCGGGATGCGATTTTACAGGAAATGAGTCGTGGGGGTCAGGTATTTTTCATTCACAACCGGGTAAAAAACATCGAAGAAGTAGCGGAAATGATCCGCAGGTTGGTGCCCGATATCCGTGTACAGTTTGCTCATGGACAAATGAAGCCAACCCAGCTGGAAAAAATCATCGGCGATTTTTACCAGCACAAGTTTGATGTATTGGTTTCGACCAACATCGTCGAAAATGGAATCGATATCGCAAATGCCAATACCATCATCATCAACCAGGCCGATCATTTTGGGCTGGCTGAGCTCCATCAACTCCGGGGACGAGTGGGACGATCTAACCAGAAAGCCTTTTGCTACCTTATTACACATCCTATAGAAACCTTAACCACCGAGGCCCGAAAGCGATTGCTGGCTCTGGAAGAGTTCTCCGATCTGGGAGCAGGCTTCAATATCGCTATGCGCGATTTGGATATTCGTGGTGCCGGAGATATTCTGGGCGCTGAACAAAGTGGCTTCATAAACGATATCGGTTTTGAGCTGTACACCAAAATTGTGAACGATGCCGTAAATGAACTTAAAGAGACCGAGTTCAGCGGTATGTTCGAAACCTCTGAGAAAAAACCGGATCTTCCTGAGACGCTGGTTGAGTTTGATTCATCTGCGCTGTTGCCCGATACCTATGTCCAGGACAACGTTGAGCGATTAAATCTGTACCGAAAACTATCGCAGTCTACCACGCTGGAGCACATTAACGATTGGGTTGAAGAACTGGAAGACCGGTTTGGACACATTCCTGAGGCAGCCCAACATTTGATTCTTGCCTCTAAGATAAAACTACTCGCCTCCTCAAATTACTTCACAAAGGTTACGATACGGGCTAATCGGATGTGGCTTATTTGCCCCAAGACCAACAGTGAAGCCGGACACCTGTTTTATGAAGAAGGCTTGTTCCAGGTCCTGCTTTCCAGGCTGGAGGCTATTCGCCCCGGCAAGTACAACGTGATTCACAAAGATGATACCGTTCGGTTCGTGGTGCAGGAAATCGCAGATTTAGATGTTGCAATGGATGTATTGGCGAACATGCACAAAGATCCTCAACCCGTTAACACCTAACCCAGGCAGGTAGGAACGTGCAATCCATAGAAGATGCAGTAACCCTTTTATCTTCCGGTCAACCCGTTGCTTTTCCAACCGAAACGGTATACGGCCTGGGAGCTGATGCCTGGAATACCGATGCTATCCAAACGGTGTTTACGTTGAAAGGCCGCCCTTCCGACAACCCCCTGATTGTTCATGTGGCAAACCGGGAGCAGATGCTAACGTTCGTTCAAACGATTCCCGAATATGCACAGCTCCTGATGGATGCATTTTGGCCGGGGCCTCTTACGATTGTTCTCCCTAAAAAAGCCATTGTACCAGACATCATAACCGCCGGTTTGTCTACCGTGGCCATACGCCAGCCAAACCATCCACTGGCCCTTACTCTTATTCAACGATCAGGTCCGCTGGTGGCTCCAAGTGCTAATCGCTCTGGAAAACCAAGCCCGACAAAGGCGGAACATGTATCTGATGATTTTGGCTCTCAGGTATCCGTGATTGATGGAGGCCCTACTCGCATCGGGTTAGAATCTAGTGTAGTGGATCTCACGATGTCTGTCCCTGTACTTCTCCGGCCGGGTAGTATCGGCAAAGCAGAAATTGAAGGGGTATTAGGGATGAAAATCAATGAATCGTCAACACATAAGGATAACGGCACACCCAAAAGCCCTGGCGTTAAATATTCTCACTACAAACCATTGGCTGAGGTACGCTGGCTTAGAGAGGGAGAACCATATAGCCCGCACGCTCTCTATCTGTTTCTGAGCCGGTCTGTGTTTGGCACACATCCCAATTGTGTAGAGTATAACCAGGATTTTGATTGTCTTGCCCGGGAATTGTACGACCGTTTTCGACAGGCAGACCGGTTAGCCTACACGAGTGTTGTTATCGAATCGTTTCCCGATTCTACTCCCCTCCCCATCACACAGGCTTTATTAAACCGCATTCAGAAAGCGCAATCGGAATAACTAGCCCTTCCATCAGAACGCTGCATCTTTTTTCCAAGTTTTTTTCCTCAGGCACTAGGTATTCATACTATTAAATGGGTAATACTTTCATGAATAATCATCCAATTGAGGCTTGGTCAAAAGAAATCAAACGTGGGAACCGGTTGGCATTCTCCAATTTCTTCCGGGCGTATTACCCTGTTTATGTGAGCTTTGCATGTCGCTACGTAGATGCTAAACCTCAGGCCTGTGATCTTGTACAGGATGCATTCGTAACGCTGTGGGAGCGGCGCGACGAGTTGGAGCCGGAAAAATCGCTCACTTCATTTATGTACACCATCATCAGGAATGCCGCGCTGAATCACATTCGTGATTATGAGTCTAAATATGCTCAGCTCACTGAAACCCAATGGGTACACCTGAACGAGACCTCCGCTGAAGAAGACGAAACAGCCTCAAATGATCAACTGGTACGGGATCTGATTAATCAATTACCTATTCGCCAAAAAGAGGCGTTTGAACTGAGCCGTTTTGATGGGCTTCAGCATGACGAAATTGCCCAGATAATGGACGTCTCACCTCGTACAGTCAACAACCATATTGTAGCTGCTTTAAAAACGTTGCGCAGCGCCTATGATAAAATTAAAAATCAACCGATGGTGATATGAAAACAAAGCCTGATATACACCAAAACCTGAAAAAGCTACCCAATGAGCTTAAGGATATGTGGGATCAGATAGAGCCTAATCCTGATCCCGTCATGCCAGACGAACATGAAACAGAGGCCGCCTTAAAAAAAGTATGGGCTGCCATTGATGAACAACCTGTAACGGAAAAACGAACATCGTTCGTGTACTGGGCAGCAGCTTCTGCCGTCCTCTTTATGCTGGGGATTGGTTCTGTACTTACGTTCGAGCGGACCTATACCACTTCATCCGGTGAACAAAACTCGCAGGTCCTCCCGGATGGGTCGCGGATTACATTGAACGGTAATTCTTCCCTTTCCTACCGCCCGGTATTATTCAACTATATGCACCGAAAGGTTCAACTTGAGGGTGAAGCCCGCTTTGATGTTGTTCCATCCACCAAAGCCTTTGTGGTGAATACCGAAGCGACCAGTGTAACGGTATTAGGCACACAGTTCACCGTTAGTGACTGGTCTGATAACACCTCGCTTTCCCCGGTTGTGCGTGTATTTGAAGGCAACGTAAGGGTTAATACGGCAGAGGATGAACAGAATCTGTTAGCCGGAGACGGAGTTTTGCTGGATCCTGTACAAAATCGTCTTACACCCTTTGAACACGATCAGGATCCGGACACCCCTTTTTCTTTTAGCCGGCTGGGATCTCAGACCATTACGCTGTCTTACTTGTTCGACCGGTTAAGCGCACTACATGGAGTAGACATCGAATTTGACCGCGGCTTATTCGATGACGAACGCATTAAAGCCTATTACACCTCAGAAAAATCCCTTACTGATATTTTGAGCGATGTTTCCAGTCTGAAAGATTTATCCGTAAATCGTACTAAAACCGGGTATACGATATCAAGATAACCGATATGAAACGGGCGTTCTTTCTTCTCTTCTTATTATCCGGGATTGGTTTCGCGCAGGCACAGGAAACCAAATCCCGGTTTGTGGTTCGGGGAATAACGATAGAACAAGCCTTATCTGAGCTGGTAAACCGCACCAACATTGACCTGATCTACGATCCGGACCTGGTGCGT
>JBCBST010000003.1:0-60748 GCA_039819115.1 Bacteroidota bacterium | reverse complement strand
GCTCCAGACTCATCTTTTTAGCTTGAGAAATCTTTACTGCATCAGCCGTTTGAGTAGCCCTGTGGTTCGTAAGGTTTTTCTTCTTAGCCACATTAACAACCATGTCATCGTTGCGGTTGTTGGAGCCCACAATCATACCCATGTATACCGGGTTACCAGGCTCCACAAAGAACTGCCCACGATCCTGAATACCTTCTAAGGCATACGATGTGGTTTCTCCCTGCTCCAACGCAATTAAAGCCCCGCGGGTGCGGCCAGGTATTTCACCTACATAGGGTTCATAAGCATCAAACTGCTGGTGCATGATACCCGTACCTCGTGTTTCGGTGAGCATTTCCCCCCGGAAGCCAATCAAACCACGGGAAGGAACTCTAAACTCGATGCGGTTATTCTCACCCTCCTGGCTCATTCCCGTCATAATCCCCTTTCGCTTTTGAAGATTATCAATCACACGATTGCTGAAATCCGTGTGCACATCTACCACGACTTCTTCAATCGGTTCGTGCGTGATACCGTCGATATCTTTCATAAGTACTTCCGGTCTGGAAACAGCAAATTCATACCCTTCCCTGCGCATGGTCTCAATAAGAATAGCCATCTGAAGCTCACCGCGACCGGACACTTTAAAAATGTCGGGGTTTTCAGTTTGCTTAACCTTCATGGCTACATTGGTACGTGTTTCCTTCATCAACCGGTCTTTAATCATGTTGGAAGTCACATATTTACCTTCCTTACCTGCAAACGGGGAGTTATTTACCCTGAAGTACATGGCAATGGTCGGTTGATCAAGATCCAGATAGGCCAGAGGAGTGAGATCGGTAGTATCGGTCAGGGTGTCCCCGATATTGATCCCGTCATATCCGGCCATAGCAATGATATCGCCAGCATCGGCTTCTTCAACGGGCATTCGTTGGAGTCCGTTAAACGTAAACAGTTTAGTGACCCGGCCTTTTTCGCGTTGCTGGCCCTGGCCACTAAGCAGACTCACGTCCTGACCAATTTTTACCGTACCCTGTTCAACCCGACCTACGGCAATTCGCCCTACATAATCATTCCAGTCGATGGAGCTAACCAGCATCTTAAACGATTCATCAACCCGACGTTCCGGCTTGGGCACGTGATCAATAATTGTATTCATCAGCGGAGATAAATCTACGTTCTCATCCTCAAGGTCCAGCTTAGCATATCCATCCCTGGCCGCGGCATACAACACAGGAAAATCAAGTTGTTCGTTAGTGGCATCCAGCATAACAAACAGATCAAATACTTCATCAAGTACGGCATCCGGGCGGGCATCTCCCCGATCAATTTTATTAATCACAACAATGGGCTTGTACCCAAGGCTCAATGATTTTCGAAGTACGAATTTGGTTTGAGGAAGCGGGCCTTCCGCGGCATCCACCAGGAGAATTACTCCATTTACCATTTTAAGAATACGCTCAACTTCCCCACCAAAGTCGGCGTGGCCCGGAGTATCTACAATATTGATTTTAGTATCGCCCCATATAACCGCTGTGTTTTTGGAGCTGATTGTAATGCCTCGTTCTTTTTCAAGATCACCGGAATCCATTACCCGCTCATCTACCTGCTGGTTTTCTCTGAAGGTTCCCGACTGTTTTAGAATTTGATCAACTAAGGTTGTTTTCCCATGGTCTACATGGGCAATGATGGCAATATTTCGGATATCTTGTGACATGAGTGGTCTTGATGAAAAATCGAATAGCCCTGAATATACGCTTAATTGCCGTAATAACGGATTATGAAATGGATAAAAGATTTGTGTTACCCCGGAACGCCGTTTGAACAAGCGGTTTTGCCCCTGTACAAAAAATGACTGTTAATAATGAGTAATTCCTTTTGGTTTTAGGTATAAGTTCATTTTTTTATTATTAACGATCAAAATTATTAAAAATAAATATGATACATACTAAACTAGCTATTGTTTTCGGGGTTTTAATTCTTTCGTTACAGGGGTGCACTGAATTTTCTGACCAATCTTCTGCAACAAGTTATGAATATGCTATTTCGGTATCTGCCACCGGGCTGAGCAACGCACCTGCCCTTCAATCATTCGCACATGCCTCTGATGGTCCAAACTGGTTGCTGTTTGCCGGGCGGACTAATCGTACAAATGACGACGGTGGCCTGCATGACCTGAAGGGAAACTATACATCAACCTCCTTTGTGCCACCATCTTTTAACGAACGGATTTTTGTGTATAACGTAGATAAAGATACATCCTGGAGTCTTTCTTTTATCGAACTCCAAACCCATATCGGGCTTGTCAATTCCCCGGGTTCGGAAATCATTACCAAGGCCGCGTTGATTGAAAAAATGCTGGAATTTGGAACCGTCTTCAGAAATAGTAATCCGCTTGTTACCCAGGAGGGAGACTTTTTATACCTGGTGGGTGGATATGGCACTCCCCTTCTTGAAAGAAATTCCTCTAATGCGTACCAAACCTTTAGTCATGTAGCACGCATTCATGTGCCTTCGATGATTGCTCTGGTAAAAAAGGAGTACGAAAAAGTGGATCTCGCAGAACTGTTTTTCGTGGGGAAGAATGAAAAACTAAAAAGCACCGGCGGAGAGTTATTCATGATCGGAGATTCGCTGTACCTGGCTGGTGGTCATGATTTCGGGAATACCGCACCTGACTTTCAACGGTATGTTGATGCTGTTTATCCATTTAAAGCCACACCAGCTAATGACTTTACTCTGGATATAACCCTGGGCACTCCACTAACAGACGTTCCTAAGGACTCGCTGGGTACGGCATATGCTGATAATCATTCAACATTCAGGAGACGAGACGGCCCGGTCGTTCCCTCTTTATTCAAGAATGCTTCCGGCAGCCTATCTAAAGGTTTAACCTTTTACTCTGGAGTATTTAAACCAGACAGTGTGGCTATTACACCCGACTCAACCAATCCTGCAAAAATGGATACAACAACCTGGAACAGGGCCTGGAATACCGCTATTTATGTTCATCCTGGTATTGGACCAGATAGCAGTTATACCTTTGATCCGGTCTATTATCAGGGTAATGAGAATGTATATGCCTGTGCCAATTTTGGGTTATATGATTCCACGTCCAATAGCGTGCACACCTTCCTGCTTGGGGGTATTGGTAATGGCCAATCCGCCGGGCCGTTACAGCTTTCCGGGTTTACAAACGGAGGTATGCATATTCAGTTTGATATCGATCGGATGTCGAGTGCTCAGACACTGACAGACAACATCTTTGGAACCTCCTACTTTTATGGAGCTGAATCTGCTTTCCTGGTTAACTCCGACTCCGGTATTGAATTCTTCAACACAGGGAGTGAATATTCGGATCTCATAGATGCTGATGCCACATTCGGCAGTACTCAATCGATCGACGTAGGATATATTTATGGTGGGATTGAGGCTTTTCAGGCAAACCCGGGCACCTTTGGCGGAGGTAACTCGGCTGCATCAAATAAAATCTGGAAAGTGACGCTCACCAGAACCCCCGAACAATAATTAAGCACGGCCCCGCAAGGGGCTTTTTTGTTTGGTAATCGATTATCTTTTCTACTATTAATCTTTTAGAACAGGTATTGAATACAAAAAAAAGAGTGCTCCTTTCATGGAGTAGCGGAAAAGACAGCATATGGGCCTTACGCGTTCTCCGTCAACGGACTGATGTAGTCATCGAGGGTCTTTTTACTACCATAAACGAACAAAGTAACCGTGTGGCCATGCATGGTGTTCGCACAGAACTTGTTAAAGAACAGGCTAAGAAGCTGCAACTTCCTATTGAGATCATCCCTCTTCCATTTCCTTGTTCAAATGAGGACTATGAACGGATAACAGGCTCCTATTTTGAGGCGTTTCGTTCCAAAGGGATCACCACGATTGCCTTTGGCGATTTATTCCTCGGTGATGTCAGAGCCTATCGTGAAAAACAGTTGGAAGGAACTGGTTTAGAAGCCATGTTTCCCATTTGGGGACAGGAAACAGGCACTCTTGCCCGGCAGATGATACACGAAGGAACAAAAGCCATTATTACATGCGCTGATTCTAAACAGATTCCCGAAGCATATTCAGGTCAACTCTTTGATGAGCACTTTATTGATTCACTACCGCCGGAAGTTGATCGATGTGGCGAACAGGGCGAGTTTCATACCTTTGTATACGACACCCCTCTTTTTACTTCTCCTATTTCTATTCAAACCGGAGAGCAGGTAGAGCGTGATGGATTTGTATTTACTGATGTTAAGGTAGCACCAACCCTTTGAGCCAACTCACTTTGATTTCCATAAAGCTACAGGAAACAAGACGGTACATACCCGTTTATATTCATCCAATCTTAACATTTCCTTTTTTATTTGGACTATACTTAACTAAGTAATCAACCAGATATGCCTCGTCCCACTTCTAAAACCGACTTGCTGGATCTCTCTCAAAAAAACTACGACAAGTTACTCGCACTCATTGATGCTCAGGAAAATCCGGAACGGGAGTTTTCCACAGACACCATGAATCGCAACATTCGGGATGTGGTCTACCATTTACACGTGTGGCATAGTATGGTACACAATTGGCACGAGGTTGGTAGTAGAGGTGAACAACCTGATATTCCAGCCAAAGGATATAACTGGAGAATGATTCCCGAGTTAAACCGAGTCATTTTTGAAGAGGGGAAACAACGGTCTTACCAGGAAGCTATGGATGCATTGGATGCATCACACAAAAAATCGATAGCAATTATTGAGTCCCATTCCAACGAAGAACTGTTTACCCGTGGATTATATCCCTGGACGGGAAACAACGCGCTGGGAGCCTATTTTGTGAGTTGTGCATCCAGTCATTACGATTGGGCAACCAAACTCATACGGAAAGGGATGAAATGAATCAGATGCGATTATAAGTCATCGTCTCCCACTTCATCAAGCAAACGATAATCCGTGAGATCATACTGGATGGGAGTTACGGTAGCAAATCCCTTATCAAGCACCCGGATATCAGAATCATCGCGATCGTCGAGTAACTCAAACTCTCCGGTTAGCCAATAGTAGGCCCTGTTAAACGGATCCACCCGGTTTTCGTATTCTTCCACATACCGGCTGTCGGCCATCCGGCTCCATTCAATACCTTTAAAATCGCCGGCAGGTGCATTTACATTCAGTGTTACTCCCCGTTTCAAGCCATGTTTGAGCACGAATCGCAAAACCCGGCGTGCAGCCTCCTGGCATCCCCGTAAATCTGCCCCTTCTTCGTGGTCGGTACAGCTTACCGCTATGGAAGGGTAACCTAAAATGGTACCTTCGGTGGCAGCGCTCACGGTACCGGAATACAACACGTTAATACCTGCATTGCTTCCATGGTTGATGCCGCTCAGCACAATATCCGGATTGGGTTCCACCAACTGTCCGTGAGCCAGTTTTACACAATCTGCGGGAGTCCCGGTTACCGCATATCCATCAAACCGATCTGCTACTTTCATTGCATTAGCGCGTAAAGGCACTGACATCGTAATCGCGTGGCCAACCGCACTTTGCTGGCGATCGGGGGCCACTACAATAACCTCTCCAAACTCAGCTGCTACTTCGGCAAGGGCTTTAATTCCCGGCGAGAAAATGCCGTCATCATTACATATCAGAATTCTGGGCTTTTTACTGCTCATGCATTACCCTGCATATTGCTCTTGTTCGTTCGGGAAATCTTCGGACTTTACATCGGTGATGTACTGTTCCACCGCGTCGGTCATTACCTGATGCATATCGGCGTAACGGCGTAAAAACCGTGGGTTAAATCCTTTATTCAATCCGAGCATATCGTGTAAAACCAACACCTGCCCATCACATCCACCTCCTGCGCCAATGCCTATGGTAGGTATGGAAAGCTCGCTGGTAACTACTTCAGCAAGCCGGGCCGGAATTTTTTCCAGCACAATGGAGAAACAGCCTGCGTTTTGCAAAAGCAGTGCATCACTGATCAGTTGTTCGGCTTCTTCTTCATCGGTAGCACGCACTTTATAGGTACCGAATTTATAAATGCTCTGCGGAGTCAGCCCCAGGTGCCCCATCACCGGTATACCGGCATCAACGATTTTATGTACGGTATCGACAATCGGTTTCCCACCTTCCATTTTTACCGCATGGGCACCGGCCTCCTTCATCATACGACCAGCATTGATCAGGGCCTCCTTTCCGGTAATCTGGTAACTCATAAAGGGCATATCGGCTACAACCAGAGCCCGGTCTACCCCACGAACCACACATGATGTGTGGTACACCATATGATCGAGAGTCATGGGCACAGTGGTTTCAAAACCGGCCATAACGTTACTGGCAGAATCACCAACCAGTATAATCTCAATTCCCGCTTCATCCACAATTTTACCCATCGTGTAGTCATATGCGGTAATCATGGCGATTTTTTCGCCCTTTTTTTTCATTTCGACCACCGTTTGGGTCGTGATTTTAGCAGGACGACTTGCTGTATTAGTGCTCATTGCTTAGTCCTGTTTGGGTACAACTGCAGCCGATGCTTCAATCTCGCAGGCTACCTCTCCATCCACCGTAGCCACTCCCGTCATGGTAACAAAGTTGCGCCTCATCGAACCCAGCGATACTTCAAGTTTAAGCTGATCGCCCGGGACAACCTGTCTTCTGAATTTGGCGTTTTTAATGCCTGTGAATACCATGAGAGAACGTTCGGGGTCTTCCACCTTTGTTTTCATGAGTAAAATAGCCCCTGCCTGAGCTAATGCCTCTACCTGAAGCACTCCTGGCATGATGGGCTGGCCCGGAAAATGACCGTTAAAAAACTCTTCGTTTGCTGTCACATTTTTAATGGCATGGATGGTCTCCCCCTCAATGCCAAGCACCCGATCAACGAGTAAAAATGGGTATCGATGCGGGATGATTTCTTTGATTTCTTCTATTGTCATAGCTTAGATTTTATTGACTTGTCAAATATACAATTATTGCACTATTCCCACATAAACGTAAGCGATACCACCCGTTAACTTTTCTGCCCGGCGTGAACCAAATGATCCGGTCTGGTCCATTAAATCCAAAAACTTATCACCGGCCGGAAATGCAGCACTTGTCCTTGGAAGGTAGGTGTATGCTTCGCGGTTACCGCTTAACATACCACCAACAGCAGGCATGATATGCTGGCTATATAACTCATAGGGTAGTTTCAATAACCCATTGGGTTGGCCAAACTCGAGCACAACCACTCTTCCTCCCGGCTTTACCACCCGGGCCATATCTTTTAATGCTACAACGGGATCATCCACATTCCGGATACCAAATGAGATACTGGCGATATCGAAACGATCGTCTTCGTAGGGTAAATTCATCGCATCGGCTACTTCAAAATCAATGACTAATCCCTTTTTCAGTGCCTTTGCAGGCGCCGGTTCGATCATAGGAGCACAAAAATCGGTACCTAACACATATCCGCTATCGCCTACGGTCTTCTTAAACTCAATAGCGAGGTCGCCGGTACCTGTGGCACAATCCAAAACCGAATGGCCCGGCTGTGCACCACTTTCTAACACTGTCTTCTTACGCCAGGCATGATGTATTCCAAAAGAAAGAATGCTGTTGATTCGATCGTAATCGCTGGCAATGTCGGCAAACATGGACCGTACTTTTTCACTCATATAAATAGATTCGTTTATAGTGCTTGTAACCCAATTTTAAGCCTGGGTGTTCTCTTTCTGAAAGATTTGTGATTGTTGGCCGTTCAGGTGTTCGGTTTTATTCAGATAGACAGCTTCAAACCGGCCTTTTTCAAATACCAGTTTATTGATAGAGCCGTTGGTATGGGCTATTTCGTGCATATTTTTTAAACCCAGCCCTAACCATTCCGATAAGAGGATACGAATGAGTCGCCCGTGCAAAACAAAGAGCAGGTGTTCTTCCGATGCCATTTCAATGATTTCCAGTGCTTTTGTATGCGCGCGTTCAAAAACTTCCGTCGGAGATTCTCCCCCATCCACTCTTACATCAACCTGGCCGGAACTCCATTTGGTGTGCAAATCCATCACCATCGGCTTTATGTCATTAAAAGGTCGCCCTTCCAGGTTACCAAAGCTAATCTCGTCCAAATCCTGGTATCCTTCCACAGCAAGACCCTTGGCCAGCACCAGGGGTTTTGCCGTTTCATGAGTGCGTCTTAAACTACTTACAATAACGCGTTCTATGGGTTCCGGTTCCAACGCGTCCTTCACTAACCGGGCCTGTTCCTTACCCCGGTCATTCAACGACGCATCAATGCCTCTTCCCTGAATGCGCTGCTGCCGGTTAAAATCCGTTTCACCGTGGCGGACTACAAAAATCTGTTTCACGTCTTTTTTCGTGTTTTATGATAGTTAGCTAACCGGATTAACTCTTCTTCCATTGCACGTATTTTTCCCGTCAAAATCCCGGCTTTCATTCCATATCGGATAAGCAGCATATTGAGCACCCGATCCTGCATCGTTATATAGACTCCACTCCTCTTTTTCAGCAAAAAAAGCAGTGCTATTCGTAACAGCCCCACCTTAAACAAAAAGAAGAGTGCGATTCCAAGCCAGACAGCAGAAAATGCAATCGAACCGCCCAGCGTAAGAACGGATACTTCTACCGAGATACCAATTAACAAAACCCCGGTTATCGTGTAAACAAAGCCATCATTCAAGAGTATTTTTAGCAATGGCGTAGCTGCGATAACCACAAATGCCGACGTATTTAAAAACCAGATCAGGTAAAATACACAGGCGGTTACAGCTGCTATCCAGGGGGTTATATTCAGATAGATCAGAACAAAGTAAAGCACTAATGACAACCCATCAGCACTTTTCACCCATGTATCTGCCTCTTTAATCATTCGCTCAAGGGGATATCGCTTCAATAAACCGGGCACGTACTGCTCAATATGAGCAACCGTGATATGATACCAGTTCCCGTTTGATGTGGTTATACCATCGGGAAGTTCTAACATATGCCATTTTCCGGTACCACGACTGCGTTTATCCATACCTTAAGATACGTCGATTGAATGGAAACCTCTCCCCGAATCCTCCTTCTTTTACGGATACTGGATCAGGCCTGGGCTATAGTGGCGATTCCAAGTTCTGTTATGCCATGCTGCTGTACGGTTTTAACCAGTTCAAACGACGTTGACCCTGTGGTAAAGACATCATCTACAATAATTCCGGCCCGATCAGACAGTTTTCCCGGCCGTCCCACAAGAAAGGCCTGAGCCACATTTTTATTCCGTTTTTCAAGACTGAACCCGGTTTGCGTGCTGGTATTTCTAATCCGTAATACCGTCTTGGGATCAGCCACAGGCCATCCCGTTACGGCTGCAACTCCTTCAGCAATGGCTCTTGCCTGATTATATCCTCTTCGCTTTTGTTTTTTTGGATGAAGAGGAACCGGAATCAATAAAGGCGGAGCATGGGATGTGTCCAGAGATGTTATAGGAGGATATGATAACAGGCTTTTCCCAAGATGCCGGCCCAAATCAATGCCAATCCCGTATTGGTGCTGATATTTTAGCATATGGAGTAAATCCTGCAAATACCCTCCTTTATCAAACAACCAGAGTGCGTGTTGAAACAACACCCCCTCAGGAGCTATGATCTCGCCGGGGAAGGAGCCCCCCTCCGGATTCGCATCCTGAAAGGACTCCAGAGCACAAAGTCCACATACCGAGTGTTCGGGTTCTGTTAAGGAGTTGCCACATACAAAACATACGTCCGGAAACAATACCTGCTCCACGCGTTGTTTCCAGTTATCCATCCAACTCATATCAAAACTCCCAAATGTTTGCTTTTGCAACCAGTATACAATTACTTAGTTTCCGGTAACTAAATCAAACGCAGCAAACGGTAGGAATATGTCGCTTGGCAACGACCTCGCCACCATTCGAAAGGCTAAGAATCTTACTCTGGAGGATATCCAGAGCCTTATAAAAATTCCGGTAAGTACACTTAAAGAAATCGAAAGCGGAAGTATTTTTGATGGGCTGGATCAGAACAAAACGTACATCCGCAGTTATGTACGATCCTATGCCAGGGTACTGAAAATTCCTGAGCAAATTATGATTGACGCTCTTGATGCGTTTGAAGCCGATTTATACAATGGGGAGTTGCTGGAACAAAACAACGAACCGGCTCCGGAACCCAGAAAAGTAATTGAGAGTGTTGCTCCTTCTTATGCAGAGGAAACCGCTGCGTCCAAACCTTTACCGGGCTCTTCTGCTCCTTCGGTTGATGCTGTAGACTGGGCGAATATGGGACACCGGTTCAATACCCAGACAAAAAATCCAAAAGCACGGGTTATTGTACTTGTCGCAGTACTGGTGATTATTGTTGCGGCCCTGGGTATTTACTTTGGAAGAGGATTACTAGGATTTGGTGAGGAAGCCGGGTTGTCGGAACAAACAACCCGCCAGGATACCAATTTGAATGAGCCCGTTGTACAAACACCGGAAACGGCCACGCCGAACGAGACCGAAGAGGAAGGCAACAACAATTCCTCCGCCAATGAAGATGATGCCCGCTTAGAAAACGAGGATGCCTCAACTCAAAATGAACCGGCACCTATCATTTCCACGGCTGTTCCTACCCAATCGTTGAGCAATCTCCCCGATACCCTTACTGTAACCGTATATGCCGCTCGTGGACAGCTTACCCCGGTTCGCATTACCAGCGACTACAATGGGCGTACCAATCCTTTTTGGATGGAACAAGGTGAAGCTTACAATTTCGACTTTCAGGATACCCTTCTGATTCGTGGCCAGTATTCCCGCATGTTGCTTTTATTCAATGGACATGTGGTTGAAGATTTACGTCGTGATTTCTTTAACCCGGCGTTTAACTCCGTTATGCTCACCCGTTCATTTTTTGAGGATGACCGGTTCCTTCAGTCAGCACCACCTTTCCCGTATGAAATGGGTGCACCGGATAGTATCGTGTACCGCATCCGGTTTTAGCACTGCGGCCAATCATGGTATTCATCAGCTATATTATGAGTTATTAGGCATGGATCGATCGAAAGCTGAAGCCAGAGTAACCGAACTAAGAGAACTCCTTCGTAACGCAAACAATGCGTACTACAGCAACGCTCAGCCTTTTATGAGCGATAAAGAATTTGACAACAAGCTGAAGGAGCTGGAACAACTCGAACAAGAATTTGACCTTCAAACCCAAGACTCTCCCACTCAACGGGTTGGAGGAACCCCAAATTCAGACTTTGAAACGGTGGTTCACCCTGTTCCCCTGCTAAGCCTCGACAATACATATAACGAGCAGGAATTGAATGATTTTGATGGTCGTGTTCAGCGTATACTGGGCCACCAGGATTATTCCTATATGGTGGAGCTTAAATTTGATGGTGCCTCCCTTCGTCTTCGTTATGAACAGGGGAATCTGGTGCTGGGCGCAACCCGGGGGAATGGACAGCAAGGGGATGATATCACGCAAAACATTAAGACTATTCACGATATCCCGCTCCGACTTACCGGAAAGAATATCCCGGAGACGGTTGAAGTACGTGGAGAAGCGTATATGGAACGGGATGCTTTTGCCCGGTTAAATGCGTTCCGGGCATCCGAGAATCTCCCGACATTTGCAAACCCGAGAAATTCTACGGCTGGTTCACTCAAGATGCAGGACCCGGTAGCCGTTGCGCAGCGCCCGATTCGGTTTTTTTGCTTTGACCTTTTATTTGAAGAGGATGGAACAACGCCCACACAGTCTCAAAAAGCGGAGCTGATGAAGGAACTCGGTCTTCCCGTTTCTCCTCATTATCGCGTGTGCTCTTCAATACAAGAGGTACATACCGTTATTAATGAATGGAATAACCTCCGCACCACGTTACCCTACGATACTGACGGAGTGGTGATCAAAGTAAATGAAAGCAGTTTACGGGATCAGCTGGGAAGTACGTCCAAATTCCCCCGATGGGCCATTGCTTTTAAATTTGAAGCCGAGCAGGCTTCCACCATCCTGCGTGGTATTACGCTACAAGTGGGACGTCTGGGGAGTATAACCCCGGTTGCAGAATTACAGCCTGTAGAGCTTGCCGGAACTACCGTTAAACGCGCTTCCCTTCATAACGAAGATGAAATTGCCCGGAAAGATGTGCGTATCGGGGATAGCGTATTAGTTGAAAAAGCCGGTGAGATTATTCCGCAGGTTGTACAGGTGCTGGATCCCGGCCGTACCGATCGTAGTAAACCCTTTATCTTCCCAAAAAACTGTCCGGAATGTCAAACCAAACTCATTAAAAACGAAGGTGAGGTAGCCTGGCGCTGTATAAACCCCGTTTGTCCTCCCCAGGTACGCAGCCGGATTGAGCATTTTGCCTCGCGTGCTGCATTGGATATCGAGGGACTTGGAGAATCCGTAGTCGATCAACTCGTATCGGAACAGTTGATTTCGAACTATGCAGATATCTATAAACTGGAAAAAAACCAGATTGCGGCCTTAGAACGCATGGCGGATAAAAGTGCCGGAAATCTGATCGACGCTATCCAAAAAAGTAGATCCCAGCCCTTCGATCGGATGATTTATGCACTTGGTATTCGGTTTGTGGGAAAAACTGTATCCCGTGATTTATCTGAGGCTTTTCCTTCAATGGACGCACTCTCGTCGGCTACTTTTGAAGAGCTTACTGCAGTGGATTCCATAGGTCCGAAAATAGCCGACTCGGTCGTTGAATTCTTTTCAAATGAAACCAATCTGCATCTTCTGGAATCCCTGAAGCAGGCCGGGTTAACCTTTTCTGCTGAACCCAAATCACAGCGTTCATCCAGCCTTGATGGTAAAACATTTGTAATTACGGGTACCCTCCCTACGCTATCGAGGAACGAGGCGAAAGCACTGATTGAAGAGCATGGGGGCAAAACCACCGGTTCGGTTAGTAAAAAAACAGATTATCTTCTTGCAGGAGAAGCTGCTGGCAGCAAACTTCAAAAAGCTCAGAATTTAGGTATATCCATTGTAACCGAAGACGAATTCCGTACGTTGATTGGTTAAGTTTACGTTTGCAAAATCAGTTAAGCGGAATATCTTAACAATCGGTTAGTTCATTCTTAGTATATGCGCGTTCTCGAAAAAATTGGCTTGGCTCAGAAAAAAAAGGAAGCAGCACCTCTTATTGGCGAGAAGCTGAAAAAAGAGCAGGAAGCCTATTCTATTAAGTTTAATCCCTGGATTCGAATACTCATCCTACTGGGATTCACCATTCTTGCTGTGCTTGCACTACCGAGAACCACGCCTAAAACCGGTCCTAATTTTGTAGAGGGACAACCCTGGCGTGGAGACGATTTAACAGCACCTTTTACGTTTGCCCTCAATAAATCGCCGGAAGAAATTGAGCAGGAACAACAAACCATACGCAGCCAGACCCCACCCATTTTTTTGGTCGATCAGAGTACGGCGATTTCCATACAAACGAAAATAGATTCTCTATACCGGGATCTTCAGCCGGTTCTCCAATCCTATCATGACTGGCAGCGTTCGAAAAGAGAGCAAGTAACCTCCGCTGAATTTGACAGCATACGTTTTGCTCAAACCTATTCTACTTCCGGCATAAATCTCACCCAACCCTCATGGACCCGTCTGTTAACCAGTTATGACGATATACAGCGTCTTGAACTCCCTTCTGGCCAATTTATAGGGGCCAGTGTAAAACGCGAGTTGGAGGATGTGGTTGATGATGTGCTCACACAAGGCGTGATTGACAGAAATAAAGCCATGCTGGAATTGAACGAAATTACGGTACGCAATGAACTAGCCAGCACCGAGCAATCATATAATCTGTCGCGAGTGCGCGACTTGCGGGAAGCCAGCGAGTTTGCCCAGTTTCGCCTGAACCGTGAATTTGATAATGCCGCATCGCAGGTAGCCATTGAATTATACAATAAGGTAATTCAGCCCAACTATTTGTATTCCGAAACAGCCAGTGAATCCCGCATTCAAAACGCATTCTCCGAGATATCCCAAAACAAAGGAGCCATAGCACAGGGGCAGATGATCATCAGGCAAGGTGATTTGGTTACACCTGATAAAGTGTTGGTTCTGGAAAGTTATGCCCGCTCTCGTGCACAACAGGCCTCTGACCTGGAAATATGGTTACGGTTCCTGGGTAGTACTATTGTGGTCGTGATCAGTGTGTTTGTACTGTACATGTACCTGTATTTGTATCGCAGAAAAATCACAACCCACAACGGATTATTTTTTCTTGTATACCTGACCATGGCACTGGTAATGGGCGCTTCCCTGGTGTTGACCCAATTTGAGATTACAAACAGCTATTTAATACCTGTTGCTCTTGCCCCCATTATTCTTACCATCATTTTTGATTCCCGGGTAGGGTTGTTTGCATCCTTTACCCTGTCCACGCTAATCGCGCTTACCTATGGTAACGATTTTGAATATGTAGTGGCTTCCATTTCAGCCTGTAGTCTGGGCGTTTTTTCCGTGCGGGATATTAAAAACAGAGCCCAGTTTTTCTTCACCACACCAGGTGTCGTATTTATAACCACCATCCTGGTTATGGGGGCATTTAGCCTGGCTAAACTGGAAGGTTGGGATGCGTTTCTGAACAACCTGCTGTATGTAGCAATCAGCTCATTAATCATCCTGTTCACCTATCCCATCATACTGCTCTTCGAAAAGTTATTCGGGATCACCACCGATTTTACCTTACTGGAACTGGGCGACACCAACCAACCCCTGCTGAAAGAATTAATGAATAAGGCGCCGGGTACATTTCACCATAGCTTGCAGGTTGCCAATCTGAGCGAGGCTGCAGCATCTGCGATCGGTGGAAATTCTCTCTTATGCAGGGTAGGAGCATTGTATCACGATATAGGAAAGATGGTAAAACCTGGTTATTTCGTCGAAAACCAGGTATCGGGGGAAAACGAACATGATAAACTGAAGCCCCAAATGAGCGCCATGATCATTAAAGCACATGTAAGTGAAGGGGTAAAAATGGCGGAAGAACATAAGCTTCCGAATGTGCTCATCCAGTTTATCCGTACACATCATGGTAACTCCTTAATCAAATATTTCTACGATAAAGCCCAGGCCGGGGGCAATGATAAAGAAGCAACCGTTGAAGACACCTTCCGGTACGAGGGACCTCTCCCCTCTACTAAGGAAACGGGTATTCTTTTACTTGCTGATGGAATTGAAGCCGCCTCCAGAGCTATGAAAAACCCAACATATAGTAAACTGGAAAACCTGGTGAGCAGGATGATTGACGAACGGGTTGCTGAAGGGCAGCTTTCACATTGCCCGCTCACATTTCGGGATTTACAGGTTATTAAAGAGACCTTTCTGAACATTCTGGTTGGTATTTACCATAGTCGGGTAGAGTACCCGGAAGACAAAACAGAAACGGAAGAAACCTCAACAACCGAACAGCAACCGGCCTAACCAACCTGGTTTGAGTACCCCATTTCTCGCACAGCTTACCCTGTACCTTCAGTTTATCACTCTTGAAAAGGGTTTGAGCCCCAACACGGTTGCTTCTTACCGGAGAGACTTAGAACGATATCTTACCTACCTCTCCCAAACCAAACGTATCACTGGTCTTCCCGGGGTTACACTTGCCCACATTGAATCCTTTCTGGAGGAACTGGTCGAGGGTGGACTGTTATCACCCAGCTCTTTATCCAGGAACATTTCAAGTATTCGGGGTTTCCATGAGTTTTTAACGGTAGAAGGAATCACTCCTTCCAATCCGGCTGAACTGGTTGAACTCCCCAAAAAAGCGAGGAAGCTGCCGGAGGTGCTTCACGCTGAAGAAGTCATTACCATACTAGACACCATGAATACCACAAAACCTGCAGGTATTCGGGATCGAGCTATTCTGGAATGCCTTTACGGTTGTGGCCTTCGTGTAAGTGAGTTGACCGAAATGGAAGCCGATCAGCTGTTCTTCGAAATAGGGTGTATCCGTGTTATCGGAAAGGGATCGAAAGAACGGTTAGTACCCATAGGCGAAATGGCCCAAGAATGGGTTAACAGATATATCGACGAAGTACGCCCTCATTTCCTGGCTTCAAAAAATCCTGAAAAGGCAAAAAACAAGACCTTCCTCAACCAAAGAGGTGCCCCTTTGTCCAGAATGAGTATCTGGAGTATTGTTCAAAAAGCAGCCCGCGATGCCGGCATAACCAAAAAGGTATACCCTCACATTTTTCGTCATTCCTTTGCCACTCACTTACTCGAGGGTGGTGCCGACTTACGAGCCGTGCAGGAAATGCTGGGCCACTCCTCTATTCTCACCACGGAGATTTACACTCATGTAGATCGAAGTCTCCTTCAACAAGTACATAAAGAATTTCACCCCCGGGCATAGCTTAAAACACCTGATTTGGGAGCTCCGGAAAAAATTAGCTTTTACTGGAATGATTGTTCCAAATTATATAATTTATCGGAACAATCATTCCAAAATTAAAACAACCACTTATTATTATGGGAAAATTAGACAACAAAACAGCCATCATTACCGGAGGTAATAGCGGAATTGGATTCGCATCAGCTAAACGATTCCTGGAAGAAGGAGCCCAGGTTATCATAACCGGACGCCGGGAAGATGCATTGAAGGAAGCCGTAGCCGAACTTGGAGATGGAGCACGTTATGAAGTGGCAGATGTAAGCAAGGTTGCTGAGATAAGTGCTCTTGCACAGCGGCTTAACGACCAGGGTATTACCCTCGATGTTGTATTTGCCAATGCCGGAATTGCGTTCTTTGCTCCACTGGCAGAGAGCACGGAAGAGTTTTTCGACAACCACTTCAATACGAATGTGAAGGGGGTATTCTTCACCATTCAGAAACTGCTACCTGTTATAAACGACAATGCATCCATTATGATTAATGCATCTATCGTAGCTCACAAAGGCTTTGAAGGCGCCAGCGTATATTCTGCTACCAAAGCAGCTGTAATTAACCTTGCAAAAACCGCCTCCAGGGAACTGGTGAGTCGTGGCATACGGGTTAATGTAATTAGCCCTGGCCCCATCGAAACTCCAATCTATAGCAAAATAGGCATGCCGGAAGAAGACATGGATAATTTCGCCAAGGCGATGGCTTCACAAGTACCCATGCAACGCTTTGGTACTTCTGACGAAGTTGCCGGAGCTGCTTTATTTCTGGCCTCCTCTGATTCTTCGTACATTATCGGTGATGAAATCCGTGTGGATGGCGGATTTTCAACCATATAATTCGAACTACTTTTATGCCGAGAACAAAAGCATTTGATCAGCAAGACGTTTTGCAGAAAGCAGTAGCCCTCTTCTGGAAACAGGGATATGAGGCTACCAGTATGCAGGATCTTGTTGATCATCTCGGTATAAGCCGTTCATCTCTTTATGAAACGTTTGGGGATAAGGAGAACCTGTACAAACAAGCACTCAAGGCCTACAGAGATCAGGGTACCCATCGTCTGGAAAACCAATGGAATCCTGACAAAACGTTCACTCAAAACCTGCGTGCCCTTTTCAATGCGGTTATTCAGGAAGCCGATCTGGACCCCGAAGCTAAGGGCTGCTTTCTCGTAAACGCGGGTATTGAGCTGGCTCATACTCAACCCGATGTGTTTAATCAGGTTAAAGAGAATCAGGAGAACACGATTGCCTTCTTTAAAAGAAAAATTATTGAAGCAAAACTGGCTAACCAACTACCGGGAAAGCAACATGCAACTGAACTAGCCGCCCTCGTCTACAATTCGTATGCAGGGCTACAAGTGCTGGCCCGATCAAAAAGCGATACTAACACGATGAAAAACGCAGTTTCAGCACTACTGGACCTGTTAGAATAAAGAGTAAGTTGTCGTATACTACGGAGATGAAGATTCTTCGTGGCTTAATATATGGTGGCTTTTTATTTCTATGGCTGTTCGGTCATCATTCGGTGGCTGTAGCCCAGGCAGGGTGGACTAAAAAGTATGATAACGGGCTGGTCGTTTCTGCCGAAGAACGTGCCTCTCACATCGGGATTGATATCCTCAAAAAAGGAGGAAATGCGATCGATGCTGCGGTAGCCGTACAATTTGCCCTGGCCGTGACATTGCCCCGTGCTGGAAACATCGGAGGTGGTGGATTCATGGTCATCCACCTGGCTGACGGGACAACCACAGCGCTCGACTACCGGGAAAAAGCCCCGCTTTCATCTACCCGCGATATGTACGTAAAAAATGGCACCTTCCAATCTGATCTCAGTTGGGAAGGAATCCTTTCTGTTGGTGTTCCCGGTACAGTAGACGGAATGATAAAAGCGCTAGAGCGTTATGGTGCCCTCCCCCTTGAAACGGTAATTGAGCCGGCTATTGAATTAGCCCGTTCGGGATACAAACTAAGCTATTCTCAAGCTACGGATATGGCGCGATACGCCGACCGTTTTCAAAAGTATGTAGGAAGCCGTTCCTACTTTTTGAAGAATGATTCTACCGTTTACCAGGAAGGTGATGTGTTTATACAAACCGATCTTGCCGAAACCCTGGAACAGATTGCCCGTTTTGGGCGTGATGGTTTTTATTCAGGTCCGGTAGCCGACGCCATTGTAAAAGAGATGGAACAATCGGGCGGGTTAATCTCACTCAGAGATTTACAACGATATCAAAGCGTTTGGAGAACACCGGTTTCTACGGATTTTGGAGCCTATACCCTGCACGCTATGCCTCCGCCCAGTAGCGGCGGTATCGCCGTGACTCAAATCCTTGAAATGATGGAACCCTACCGCCCCGATACATTGGGACATCACTCGGCAGCTTATATTCATGTGTTATCAGAAGCTATGCGGCGTGCCTTTTCCGACCGGTCGTATTATCTCGGCGACCCTGATTTCTGGGAAATCCCTCAACAAGCTCTGCTTTCTGAAGCCTATCTGAACGACCGAATGGCTTCTTTTTCTGCGGACCAGGCTACTCTATCCTCTTCTCTTTCTCATGGTGAAGTATACCTGGTTAACGAATCGTCTGAGACTACCCACTATTCTGTTGTTGATGCTATGGGTAACGCGGTTGCCGTAACCACTACACTTAATAATTCTTTTGGCAGCATGGTAGCTGTTTCAGGAGCCGGTTTTTTACTGAATAACGAGATGGACGATTTTTCTGCTCAACCAGGTGCCCCGAATTCGTATGGTTTGATTGGCGGAGAAGCAAACGCTATTCAGCCGGAAAAACGTATGCTCAGTAGCATGACGCCGATTATCGTGACGCGGAATGACTCTGTATCTATGGTATTGGGAGCAGCGGGTGGCCCCAGAATTATAACCGCCACCCTTCAGAACTTTCTGAATATCGCTCTGTTTGGCATGAATGCCCAACAGGCCGTATCTGCTCCGCGCATACACCACCAGTGGTTACCCGATCGATTATATTACGAGTATTTCGGGCTTTCGGCAGATACCATAAATCTGCTCAGGCAAAAAGGACATCAGCTTCAAACGCGGGGATATATCGGACGGAGCCATATCATTAACGTAAAAAATGGACAACTAACCAGTGGTACCGATCCCCGGGGTGATGGTTTTGCCGCCGGCTATTAATTCAGCTCAATGTGCTTACTTAGCGCGTGTTTGAGGTTGGCCGCATTTGCCCGGTCATGCGAATCGTACCAAACCACTGCTCCTTTAAACAATAGCAATATCTGGGGTGATTCATGTCGTACATTCACTTCCTGCGCAATCTGTTTGGACACATGGCGGTTCGTAACCACATTCAATAAAGAAAAATCAACGCTCTCCTGTAGCTCTGCAATTATACCTTGAACACTTTGGATAGCAAAGAAGCTTATACTACATGTGGGGCTGTGTTTAAAAACAACCTGCGGCTTTTCATTTGAAGCATGAATCACCTCCTGGATTTCATCTGCATGAGTAAGGGGGGTCCAATGGGCCGACTCATTTGATGGGCCTCCGAACAAGCGATTGAACATGAGCATCTCCGCAAACTGACTGATTGAGATTATAACATACGGTTAATGCAGAAGGTTTTAAATTACTTCTTTATCTAAACGAATCAACTGATATGGAAACCAATGTGAACGGCTACTGGCTGGGCCACTCCGCTTTTAAACTAGAATCTCCAAAAGGGCATATCATTTACATAGATCCTTTTTTATCCCAGAACCCATCAACCCCAAACGCCTTAAAATCGGTAGAAAAGGCTGATTTCATTTTACTCACACACGGACACGAAGATCATGTGGGTGATACGCTTGAAATCGCAAAGTCTACCGGATGTAAAGTGGTTTCCATCGTTGAGCTTTCCCGGTTACTGGTTAACAAACACGGCCTTAACCCTGACCAGGCTATAGAATTCAACAAAGGGGGTACGGTACACTTTGATGACTTTTCTGTTACGTTGGTCAATGCCAACCATAGCTCCAGTTTCCAGGGAGATTATGCCGGAGAGCCCGGTGGACTCATCATATCTTTTGAAGACGATATTTGCGTGTATCACATGGGCGATACGAATATATTCGGAGATTTGGAGCTCTATGGCGAGTTGTATGAACCTCATATTATTCTTGCACCTATTGGAGATCATTACACTATGGGCCCTGAAGAGGCTGCTTACGCCGTTGATATGGTAGAGCCGGAAATAGCGATCCCTATTCATTATGGTACCTGGCCTCCCATTGCATCCGACCCCAATGAGTTTAAAGAAATGGTAGAAGAACTAAGTGAACAGGAAACTGAAGTACTGATTCCGGAAATCGGCGTTAACTTCCTTGAGGCAAACTAATTTGATCAGACTCTGATTATGAAGATTCTATTTATAACCGGCCTTCTTGCAGCTCTTACCATGTATCCTGCTAAGCAGGAGCAAAAATGGGGGCAGATCGGTCATCGTACTATGGGGCTGATTGCTGAAACCCACCTCACCGAAAAAGCTACCGAAGAGGTGCGAAGAGTATTGGGTACACAGTCTTTAGCTGAAGTAAGCACCTGGATGGATGAGGTTCGCTCCGATAACAAGTACCGACATATGTCGCCCTGGCATTATGTAACTATCCTCGAAGGTAATACCTATGAGACCTCACAAAAAAACCCCGACGGTGATATTCTCTGGGCTATTGATAAAATGGTAACCGATTTGAAAAACGGAGGCCTCTCCCCTGTTGCAGAAGCCGAGAGCCTTAAGGTATTAGTCCATTTAGTAGGAGATTTGCATCAGCCTTTACACGTTGGTAACCGGCAAGACCGGGGCGGAAACGATGTTCGCGTTCAATGGTTTGGCGATAATTCCAACCTGCATAGAGTCTGGGATAGCGGAATGATTGAAAATAAGCAACTAAGCTTTACAGAGTTAGCCGGTTTTATCAACCATGCCACACCGGAGCAGATACAGGAATGGCAAAGTACACCGGTACTGAACTGGGCGATGGAGTCTGGCGCGTTACTTGATAAGGTGTACGAGCTTCCTGATAATAAACGACTTGGATATCGCTATTCATACACTCACTTTGATACCGTTCGTTTGCGGTTATTACAATCCGGGGTGCGTTTAGCCGGACTCATCAATGAGATATATCCCTGAATAAAACAGGCGGGGCTGGTTTAGTGCCTCGCCTCTTCTCCTTCTGCCGGAATAGATTTCAGGATGAAGTCCCGTATATCCTGATTGGAAGTAGCCAGATCTTCTTTCCGTAAATACATCATATGGCCACTGCGGTATCCCTTAAAACTCAGCCTGTCCTTCAGTTTGCCGCTCTTGTCCATGTTCCACATCGTGTACTTGGCATCAAAATAATTAGTACCACCGTCGTAATACCCCGATTGAACCATCACATGCAGGTACGGATTCTGTGCCATGGCTTCCCGCAGTTGTTCGCCGGTCAGATCACCACCCCGATCCCACGGTCGAACCGGTCCGAATACCCAGTATCGCAAGTCGGTTTCATAGCCTAATTCTTCTCTTAGGTAATGATTGATAGCCGGAGCAAATGCATGATTCCATGCCGTTAATGCCGGGTCGTGGTCGTATCGGTCACCCGCATTTTTCTCATCCACACCACGATAGCGCGAATCCAGGCGACCTATCGTATATCCCTCGTCCCGGAGCAATTCTTTCCAAAAGAAGGAGGTCGGCATTTCAAGGTTTTGGTTCAGCACCTGTTCCGGGTCTATACCCGAGTAGGCACCCACCTGATTGGCTATTGCTCTTCGCTCGGTTTCGTCCAAAAATCCACCTTTGGCTAAGGCAGGTAAAAAGGTATCGATAGCATAGGCCTCAACCTCTGGCAAAAATTCGTCCAGGTCTTTTTCCTGATACTCCGGTTTCAATGTATTATGATACCATGCTGTTGCCGCAAAGTAAGGTAGATTCGTAGCGGCACCTACTGGTCCATCGCGATCTATTCCAAGACCGGTAGGCGAAACCAGAATTACCCCATTCAGGAACATCCAGTGGCTATTCTGTAAACGATGGGCCAACCCCGAAACCCGCGTGGTGCCATAGCTTTCCCCGATCAGATACTTGGGTGATGGCCATCTTCCATTTCGGGATACAAAGGTATCGATCCAATCGGCGAGGTATTTAACATCGGCATTCACACCAAAAAAGTAATCTCTATCCTGTTCATCGTCGATCATGCGGGAAAACGCGACATTTACCGGGTTCACAAAAACGAT
This sequence comes from Bacteroidota bacterium, assembly GCA_039819115.1. Lineage (GTDB taxonomy): Bacteria > Bacteroidota > Rhodothermia > Balneolales > Balneolaceae > JBCBST01. Next base: position 38,117 of record JBCBST010000003.1, on the reverse strand, counting down.
GTCAGCAACATCGAGTATAGAATGAGGATTATCACGAAATCCGTACGGTTGAACGGGATACCCTTCATCATCAATGATGAGTTGTTTTGGTCCGGTATACCCTAAATGCATCCAAACCGATGCGGATCCAGGCCCGCCATTAAAAGAAAAAACCAGCGGTCTCTTTTCGGTGTTTTTTATATCAGAGCGCTTGTAGTACGTGTAAAATAACGTTGCCACCACTTCTCCGTCGTTATTAAACACGGGTTGATTGCCAACCGAAGTTGTATATGGCACTCGGGCACCGTTAATCGTCACCTCATCAGAGGATATAATGGTTGTATCTACCATCGATATCTGGGCAAAAATAACCGTACTGAATACGGTAAGGAATAGAAACGAGCATGTAAGATGCTTCATAAAAAGTATTAGACTTTGATTCGCATTTAAAATAGATCAACAGTGAGAGCTATACATCCTGTTCTGGTGAAAAATTGTAAAGGAAAAACGCACCTCTTTTTCGCTTATATCATTTTATTGAAAACTAGGTGTGTAATAAGGCCAATTATTTTATTAATTTTTTCTAATAAATATATCTGGCTCTGATGCTTTTGAGCCCATTGTGGCATAAAAGCATCTATATCATCAATCTCACAGTGCGGAATACGGTCTTCTATTATCATCGTTGGCTTTTAGCTCTATCTCTGGTTTGGGGACTACCTGTAGTCTGCCACAGTCAGGAGTATCCGGTTACCAATGGTGAATTATGGTTGACCGAGGCACAGTTAGAAGATGGCTCACTGATTGCCCTGGATGGGGATTGGGAATTTTACTGGAATCAACTCATAGACCCGGGAGGCTTTACAGATTCCCTGGAATTCACTTACCATCTCTTTCCGTCTCTTTGGAATGAGAACGACCGTTTACAGGTATTTGGCTATGCCACCTACCGTGTGCATATACGATTACCAGATAACGCACCTTCAATAGCGCTATCCATCCCCGATTATTACTCCTCCTTCCGGATATTTGCTAACGGAGAAATAGTAGCTGAGAATGGAACTGTTGCCACGACAAAGGAAGCATATACTCCTTACTGGGCACATACCACCGCTCAACTTGACAAAATTGAAGGAAACGAATTAGAGCTTGTTTTACAGATTTCAAACTTCGATCACAGTAAAGGTGGGGGAGTGCAATCGATCTATCTGGGAAATAAAGAAACCATCTCAAAAGGCAGAGAACTTGAACTTGCCTATGCGTTCGCCCTTACCGGTTGTTTGCTTATGGGGGGATTATTCTTCTTCGGACTTTACCTGTTCGGCAAACATGAAAAACCTACGCTCTTTTTTTCCTTGTTCTGCCTGGTTTTCAGTTATCGCATGGTTGGATCTGACATTTATCCCCTGCATGGTTTGATTCATAACGTACCGTGGATCATAACTACCAGGCTCGAATATGTTTCTCTTTTCCTGTGCGTACTGATTTTTGGATGGTACACAAGATCGCTCTACAAGAAGGAAACCTCAAAAGTGCTGATACAGACACTTAGTGTTATTTCTACCATTTGTATCATTGCATCTTTAACTCTGCCCCCGTTCTATTTTTCCCAAATCATCCGCCCGTATTTTGTGGTGATCATCGTGTACATATTGTATGCAAGCTGGGTGTACATTCTTGGAGTACTGCACAATAAACCGGGTTCCCGTTTTGCTCTGGCGAGTACGGGGGTCGTGTTTCTGGTTTTTATCTATGAAATGGGAGTATATCTGGGGTATGCCGAAAAGCGGCTGTTGGTAAGCTTTATAGGATACATCGCCTTTTTCTTTCTTCAGTCTCTCATTTTGTCGTATCGATTTGCATTCACTCTGAAAAGGGAGAAGCGAAAGGCAGAAGCCGCTTTGGTAGCAAAAAGTGAATTCCTATCTACGATGAGTCATGAAATTCGAACGCCGCTTAATGCCGTAATCGGTCTGTCTGGTATCCTCTCTGAAACGAAGTTAAACGATGAACAGCGGGAATTTATCAATACCATTCGGGTTAGCGGGGAGGGCCTGCTTAGTATCATTAATAACATACTTGATTTTTCAAGACTGGATGAAGAAACGCTAAGTCCGATCTACTCTGATACCGATCTACCCGAACTTGTGGAGGATGTTTTTGACCTGGTAGCTTCAACCGCCAGTCAAAAGAACATCGACTTTATCTACGATATACACGATAAAGTTCCTCACTACATATCAACTGATGCACCACGATTACAGCAGGTTCTGATTAATCTGGTGGGCAATGCCGCTAAATTCACGGAAACGGGTGAGATACTCGTGCGTTTTGGCCACGAACGTGTAGGTTCTAGTAACTGGCTTGAAATAACGGTTTCGGATACGGGCATAGGCATACCGGAAGACAAAATCGATCGTTTGTTCAAGCGCTTCTCCCAGGTTGATTCGAGCACCACCCGTAAGTATGGAGGAACCGGTTTAGGACTCGTGATTTGTAAAAAAATAGTACAGGCATTTGGCGGTTCGATTGATGTAAAGAGCACACCAGGTAAAGGCACAACGTTTCACTTTACCTACCCCTTCGAGTTATCTCATACTACCAAAGAACAAACCCCGTATACACGCCTGCAGGGCAAACACTTTGCCGCTCTGGATGACAACGAAACGAATCTGCAAATTTTAACCAAACAGTGCCAAAAAGCAGGTTTAACCCTCACCACATACACCCATCCGGAAGATTTTTTGGCTGATAAAGCCCATACAGATACTCTGGATGGTGCCATTATCGACATGCAAATGCCGGGTATGAATGGTACGTCGGTGGCTCGGATTGTTCGAAACGAATGGAAATCTCAAATTAAACTGGTTCTCATCACATCGATGCTGAACGTGAGTGAAGCAATTAAAGAGCAGCATTTTGATGTAACACTTTCCAAACCCATACGGCAATCGCAACTCCTGGAACAACTAAATCAGCTTTTCAAAGAACCTAAAACCCGAAAAACCTGGGAACCCGGTACAACAAAAAGGGAAAAGATCGACCCAACACCAGTCGCCAGGGATTTACGCATCTTAATTGCCGAAGACAATGTCTTCAATCAAAAAGTAGCCCTTAAGATACTGGAAAGGCTGGGGCAAGAAGCGGATGTCTCCATTAACGGTAAAAAAGCGGTGGAGCGAGCTGTTTCAACCCCCTACGATCTGATATTTATGGATATGAATATGCCTGAAATGGATGGTCTGGAGGCTACAGAACATATTAAGGCATTATCAAAACCCGGAGACAAAACCCCCATCATAATCGCTATGACTGCCAATGTGCTCGATGAGCATATGGAACGCTGTTTCCAGGCCGGAATGGACGATTTTTTAACGAAACCGGTTACTATAAATTCAGTTAAAGAAATGCTGGAGAAATGGTTTCCTGCCCATTCATGATTAAAAACATCTGATAACCTTTTTTTTCAGATTAATACCATTTCAATAGCTAACATGGCAGCATAAATCATGCTGTTTTGAAAACTGTTATCTCCATATTATTTGTTCTGGTCATTCCTGTGCTCTTTTTCTTTTCGTTTCAATCAGGAGCCTATACCTTTTCGATCGATGAAACGTCAAGAATTCTTCGGGTACTCAGTTCGGATGATATGAAAGGCCGCCAAACGTTTACTCCGGAAATTGATAAGGCTGCCGACTTTATTGCCCGGGAATTTGATCAGATTGGCCTTACTCCTGTACCTGGTCAGGATGATTTCTTTCAACGTTTTACTATGGAAGAAATAGCGCTGGAAAAAGCCCTTATCACATTTGACGATACCGAAATCTCCGAGAATAACTTTTTTGGACTATTCAAGTCTGCCGTAGTACGTTTCGATCATCGATCCGGAATAACAACGCAATACATTACTGCTGATCAGGATTTCAGATCTGCATTTAATACGTATCGGGATTCAGAAGAAGATCTCCTGATTGTAGTAGACAAATCCCATGAATCTATCTTCCGCCGATACCAGCCTTTTTTCAGCCGCCCAACCCGGGATTTTGAAGTGACCGGAGGTAATCTGATTTTTGTATTAGCACGTTCCAAACCCCGTACCTACTCCGTCGATATCACTACCCGCAAAACAGAGTTAACTCTGAACAATGTAACAGGCTTTATTCCCGGAAAACGTACCGATGAAATTGTGTTGTTCAGCGCACATTATGATCATATTGGAATACTGAAACCCGTAGAAGGCGACTCCATCGCCAATGGTGCAAATGATAATGGGTCTGGAGTTACCAGTGTTATTGAGCTGGCACGATATTTCAAAAGCAGGAATAAGCCGGAACGCAGTATTTACTTTGCTTTATTTACAGCAGAAGAACTGGGTGGTTTTGGATCCCGATACTTTTCAAAACAACTGGATCCTGATCAGGTCGTTGCCATGTTTAATATCGAAATGACCGGTAAACCAGCCGTTAGTGGCCCTAATTCTGCCTGGGTAACCGGTTTTGAGCGCTCCACTTTTGGAAGCATTTTGCAGGAAAGTGCAAAAGGTACCGACTTTAAATTTTATCCCGACCCCTATCCAAACCAAAACTTGTTTTTCCGGTCTGATAATGCTGCACTTGCACGACTTGGGGTTCCAGCACATACCATCAGCACAACTCCAATTGATGTAGATCCGGATTATCACAGAGTAAGTGATGAATTTGAAACCATAGACCTGGAGCATATGACAAATACCATTCGTGCAATTGCCAGAGCGGCCCGTGGTATCATCGGAGGGAATGATACACCAACACGAGTTGATATAAGTACAATGAACTAATTAAACCATCCGTCGCTTTGAAATTATCTTTTTGTCTGTTCCTTCTTGTACTGATACCTGGTCTGATGCACGCCCAGGATTACGCCATAAAACAACTTGAGGAATCTCCCCGCCACCATGAATGGGTAGAGCTTACATCCAATGACCGCACGCTTTACAGTTTTGTCGCATATCCCGAACGGGAAGACGAATCTCCTGTAGTTATCGTCATTCATGAAAACCGGGGATTAAACGATTGGGCCCGAAGTTTCACCGATCAACTGGCAGCAGAGGGTTTTATAGCCATCGCACCAGATTTGCTTTCTCAATCTGCGACAGGCGTTGAAAAAACAACCGATTTTGAAACCAGCGATGATGCCCGTAAAGCTATTTATGCCCTGGATGCTGATCGCGTAACAAATGACCTGGTTGCTATTACTGAATATGCTAAAACCCTTGAAGCTGGTAATGGGAAGGTCGTTGTTATAGGATTTTGCTGGGGAGGTTCTCAATCATTTCGCTTTGCAACAAATGCGGGTGATCGAATAGAGGCCGCTATCGTGTGTTATGGTACAGCTCCCAAAGAAACCACATCTTTTGAATCCATCGAAGTACCTGTGTTCGGATTGTATGGAGGTGCTGATAATCGAGTGAACGCCACCATTCCTGCTACTGAAAAGGCAATGAACTCCTACGATAAAACGTATGAGTATGAAATCTACGATGGCGCCGGTCATGCGTTCTTCCGAAGGGGAGATAATCCAGATGAGCAGGGCCCTAATAAGCTTGCCAGGGACAAAGGATGGGAGAAGATTCTGGAAATTTTAAAAAACCAGTAGTTTTTTTGTAAGGAGTAGGTTTGGCGCGGGTCTTACCCACCAGCAGCAGAGATGCAGCTTTTTTAGGGGAAGGTCACGCCATTGATTTGGGTGACCTTTGTTTTTTTAGGTTATCCGTTTGAACGCTACCCGTATAATTCTGCTTGGTCAATCATATTGAACCCATTAAGAAATACGCTCATGGACAAACCTGTTGTTTTTGATACGAAGCCTGTTGGTGTGGAATTAGAAGCCGGTAAGAACTATGCCTGGTGCTCATGTGGACAGTCTGCCACTCAACCTTTTTGTGACGGCTCTCATAAACCCATCACACTACGGCCGGTTGTGTTCCAGGTTGAAGAGACTAAAACGTATTATATGTGTAACTGTAAGCACTCAGCTATGCCTCAGTTCTGTGATGGGAGCCATAAAGAGCTTAAATAGAACGGGCCATTTTCGATAAAGGTGACATCGAAGGCGACGCTCTTCTTCTGAATCCTTAGTTGCCCGTGACATTCATGGTGCCCACATAAAAATCCGGGTCTACCGTCAGGTCAACATCAGAAGAGGATAGCTTAATCGCCTGCCAACTGGTCTGAGGTTCAAGCCATTGCTCTTTTTCATTGAGACGTATACGTACGTTCATATCAAAACCCGGAATAGTATTCGCCCACCGATAGAGGAGCTGATTTTGTTGTATGGCATACTCTAAGATGGGTACTCTGGGATCGCGGAGATACTGATCAAACACTTTTGATAAGTCCAAACCGGCCTTTTCACTGATATATTCTTCAACTTGCCGAGTGGTTACCGTTTGATGGTAGAACTCGGTACTTAGCCCGCGTAATATCTGTCGCCAGGTGTCGTCGTTACCGATTAATGTGCGGATCGTATGCAACAGGTTGGAGCCTTTATTATACATATCGGAAGACCCCTCATAATGCACATCATAAATTCCGATCAAAGGCTCCCGGTTCGAAATGTTAAGCCTGACCCCTCGAACATATTCCGCTCCGGCTTCCTTTCCATAAAAAAACTCTACAAATAAACCTTCTGAGTAACTGGTAAATCCTTCGTGCACCCAAAGATCGGCTACATCTTTGGAGGTAAGGCTGTTCGCAAACCATTCGTGGCCCGTCTCGTGGATAATGATAAAATCGAACTTGAGTCCCCAGCCACTCATGCTCAGGTCGCGACCAAGATATCCCATCTTAAACTGATTGCCGTACGTAACCGAACTTTGATGTTCCATACCGAGGTACGGAACCTGAACCAGTTTAAATCCATCTTCATAAAAAGGGTATGGACCAAACCAGTATTCAAGGGCTTTTATCGTCCTGGGCGCATCAGAGAAGTGTGAAATCGCCCTTTCTTTGTTTCCCCGGATTACGTAATAATCCATGGTAAGCTCTCCTTTTTCTCCCTCTATAATTTCTCCAAAGTGCTCGTAATCCCCAATATTGATATTCACACCATAATTATTGATTGGATTTGTAACGTACCAATGCCAGGTCCGGGTGCCGTTATCATGATCTTCAACGCTGAGTAAACGACCATTCGAGATATCCATTAACGAATCGGGCACGGTAATACTAATAGCCATACTATCCGGTTCATCGTATCCATGATCTTTATTAGGCCACCATATACTGGCCCCTATCCCCTGGTTAGCTGTTGCTATAAATGGCTTGCCATTTTGATCTCTGGTCCAGGTAACTCCACCATCCCAGGGTGCACGTACGGCTTTCTTTGGTTTTCCCGAAAAGAACACGTCCAGTTCCTGTATCCGGTCTGTTTGCTGCTCTTGGTTTAATTGAATGAAAAAGGCATTCCCCTCCCGTTCAAACCGGAGTTCCTTCCCCGCCTGTGTTACCCGTTCAATAACCATGGGTTCCTGTAAGTCGATCTGCATTACACTGGCAGATTCTAATACTCTGTACTGAATCCTGTTCGATCCTGAAAAGGTGCTGTCTTCCAGGTTCACCTCAACAGAAAGATGGTAAAAGGTGACATCCCACCAGGCTCGTTCGGGAGTAATAGCCCCCCTCAACGTATCCTGCCGGGTAAATTCTTCAGATCGGTTGAAAAGCTGGGCGTATATAAGCCCGGGAATAAATACAAAAAGAAAAAGGAGAATTCGTTTTCTCATGCAGACTTTTTTTGCAGGAAGATAACAGAAACCACCTCCGAATGGGGTAAAAGAAATACAGCTATCCTGAGGGAACCTTTATGAGGTAAAGCCCTACTTATGATACAGTCTCGTATCTTCAGTTAAAAAAAGATGGCAATAGTTTTAAAGTTTGGCGGTACGTCCATGAACGATCATCAAACATGGACGAGGGTTTTGGAGATCATTAACGGCAAAACCAATCCTGTGATCATCGTTTCCGCAACGGCACGAACCACGCGTCAATTGCGTGAGGCCGCTGCTTTAGCTGCCTCCGGGCAAGTAAACGAGGCGCAGGAGTTATGTACCTCCATCAAAGAAAGACACCAGGAATTGATCATGTCATTTCTTGAACACCACCCCCACCCTAAAAACCAGTTAATCGCTGACAGTTGCCAGGCCAGAATCAACCAGGTGATGGGCAGCCTGGATAAGCTGTTGATGTACATCAACCGCCAGGAAAAGCTATCTCCGCAATTGAAAGATGCTGTTTTGAGTATTGGAGAACAACTATCTGCTTACTTATTTGCCCAGTGTGGACTGGCTATGGATATCCTTACGCACTATATCGATGCCCGAAAAATCATTAGGACGGATAGTGAGTTCGGACGAGCAAACCCAAATACAGGTCTGATATACCAAAAAGCACTGGCACTGGAATCCGTGATGGATGGAGGCTTCATTCCTGTAATCGGAGGGTTTTATGGTGAATCGGATACCGGAATGATCACCACACTCGGATTTGAGGGGTCTGACTATTCAGCCAGTTTAATCGGGGCTGCCCTCCAGGCCGACTCTATTGAAATATGGACCGATGTAAGCGGAGTATATACATCCGATCCGCGATTTATACCCAAGGCAAAACCTATTGCTGAACTGAGTTACTTTGATGCTACAGAAATGGCCTATTTCGGGGCGCGTGTGCTTCATCCGTCAACCCTGAAACCCGCACAAGAACGCAATATTCCGGTTTGGGTTAAGAACATGTTTGCTCCCGATGATCATGGCACAAAAATCATTCGAAGCGTTGAATCTGGTAAAGATGTGCTCGCCCTTTCTTTTAAAGAAAATATGGCCATCATTACCATTACAGCCTATGAAACGCTGATGGGCTTTGACTTTCTGACCCGGGTTTTTCATGCTCTACAGGAACTGCGCATACCCGTTGATGCCGTGAACACAACAGAAAGCTCAGTAACGATTGCACTGAGCGACGGTGCGCATATAGAGCAACTTACCCGCTCTTTTATCGCATTAGGCACCGTAAGTACAACAACACATAAAGGGTTAATCACTCTGATTGGCTGCACATTTGATCAAACCCAAACGATTAAGGAAAGGGTACTGGGTGCCCTTCCTGATGTAACCATCGATATGATATCGTACACAAAGGAGAAGCGAATTTTCAACGTGGTCTTAGAACATGATCTTCTCGTTGATACTTCACGAAATATTCATGATGCCTTATTTCTTTCCTGAACGATCAACCCGTATATCTTACACCTAACCAGTCATTCAGGCGTTACTATGAAGCATCTTCTACTCGTTTATGGGTTGTTAACCATTCCCATAGCTCTCGCCGGGCAACCAGTACAGAACATAATATCCGGGCTCAGTCTTGAAATTGGTGGAGGATACAACCAGTTATTCTGGACCTATGAGGATCTGCAGTCTTCCAATGAAGCAAACCGAACACAATTCAACGTACGACCTGCATTCAAAGCCGGCTATCAGTTCTCTTTCGCCCGATCTTTCGGGGTGTATACATTTGTTGGCTACAACCAGATTGGAGGAAAAAGTGAGGTGCAAAATATATTTCCGGTATGGGAGCTTTCCACCTACGAGGACGAATATCGAATTGAGACTATTGAATTCGGTTTAATGCCCTCCTTTTCGAGAAACAAACTCAGAATAAGCGCAGGGGGAAAGTATAATCGCCATATTAACTATACGCACATTTTTAATCACCAAAACCGGCCCGATGGATTTAATGGAGAAAACCGAAACACAGACGTTGATTTCTTTTTTGCCGATCAATCTGTTGACCTCGGGATTCGACTGGAGTATGCCATCTACAACACATGGATGATTGCATCTGAGGCATGGTTTGGTATTACCGAGCTCTCCGACCCTGACCTTGAGGATAATCCTCAAATACTACTTCAGGGAGGTTCATATCGGATCAGGCAAAACCATGTTCGAATCTACTTAGGCTATCGATTCTAAAAATTCGGATATTCAGCCTCTGAATCTTGAATCCTGGCTGTGCTTCAACTCGATAATCTCACTCTGTTTCTTGGCGATCGTCCCCTTCTGAATGGGTTGAATGCCATTATCAATCCTGGCGAACGCATTGGTTTAGTAGGACCAAATGGTGCGGGCAAATCCACTTTGCTCAAAATCGTTATGGGGCTGAGAGAATCGGATGGAGGACGTATACATCTGGCTGGTGACGAAACCCTCGGGTACCTTCCACAAGACGGAGTAGAGCCTGATTTTGAACTGACGGTACTCGAAGAGGTGGAAACCGTATTTCGTGCACTCTTCGAACTGGAAGAGCGTGTTCATGAGCTGCAGGGTTTGCTGGAACAGACGGCTCATGATCATGAAACCTATCCTAAATTGCTGGAGAAGTACGGCACCCTTCAGTCCCAGCTCGAACATTCGGGACTATATACGCTTCGCTCCGATATTGAGAAAGTTCTGTCTGGCTTGGGCTTTACCGCATCCGATATGCAACGAAAAACCTCCGAATTCAGTGGCGGATGGTTAATGCGTATTGCCCTGGGCAAGTTGTTACTACAAAAACCCACATACCTGCTTCTGGATGAACCGACTAATCACCTGGATATTGAGTCGCTACAGTGGATGGAGCAATTCCTCAAGAGCTATGCCGGAGCCGTTGTTGTGGTTTCCCACGACCGGGCTTTTCTGGACACCATATGTACCCGCACGCTGGCCTTACAATCGGGTAACCTCAGAGATTATGCAGGCAATTACTCGTTTTATGAGTCCAAATGGGCAGAAGAACGGGAACTGCTTGTAAATGCTCAAAAGAATCAGGAAAAGCAGATTAAAGAAACGGAGCAGTTTATCGAGCGCTTCCGGTATAAGGCAACCAAAGCCCGGCAGGTACAAAGCCGGGTTAAGCAACTGGAAAAAATAGACCGTATTGAGATAGACGACGAACTGTCCAGAGTTTATTTCCAGTTTCCTGAGCCTCAGCGCAGCGGACAGGTGGTTATGAAGCTGGAACAGCTGCGAAAACAATACGGAGAACATGTCATTTTTGAAGATCTTGAATACGAGATCGAACGGGGGGACAAGATAGCAGTGGTTGGACCCAACGGGGCCGGAAAATCTACCTTAATCCGTATTCTCGCCGGATTTGAACCCTTTCAATCAGGTTCCAGAAAAGATGGCCATAATGTAACCGTAAACTACTTCGCCCAGCATCAGGCCGATGAACTTGATCCTAAGCTGGATGCTCTTGAAACGTTAATGACCGCAGGCTCTGGCGAAAAAGAGAGCCGATTACGCACCATTCTGGGTTGCTTCCTGTTTAAAGGCGACGATGTTTTCAAAAAAGTGCGTGTACTCTCCGGTGGCGAACGAAGCCGGTTAGCCCTGGCAAAAATGCTGTTATCGCCGGCTAATTTGCTCATCTTTGATGAGCCTACGAATCACCTGGATATGAGCAGCAAACATATTCTTCAACAGGCCATTCAACAGTACGAAGGCACTGTGGTTATTGTATCGCACGACCGTTCCTTTTTGGATCCCATTGTTACAAAGGTACTGGAGGTTCAGCGTAATTCAGTTCGTACTTACCTTGGAAATGTGAGTTACTTCCTCGACAAGAAAAAAGAGGAAGAGGAATTGAAAGCTGCCAGCGAAGAGGCAGCAGCGGCAACGGCAGAAAGCAAAAACGGGGTATCCAGAAAAGAACAACGACGACAGGAAGCCGAACGTCGAAATGCGTTGAGCTCAAGAGTGAAGCCTATAAAACAGAACATGGCGAAGCTGGAACAAGAGATTGAACAACTTGAAGAGCGAAAAACAGAAATTGAAACCATGATGGGAAGTACTGAGTTTTATGAAGATGGAGATCATGTGAAAACGATCACCAGAGAATATGACACCCTGAAAATGGAACTTACCAACGCCTATTCTAAGTGGGAAGAATATGCCCAGCGTTTAGAATCAATAGAAGCAGAAGTGTAAAAAAACTGGCTATGAATAAACTTTTATCAAGCACCCTGTTTATCCTCATGCTGAGCACGGTCTGCACGGCTCAGCAGCAACGTGTAACCGTTCAGCTCAATCAGCGTTTTCAATATCAGTTCGAGCAGGACGAAAACGGCTGGAGCGCCAGTCGCAGCATCCTATACCGGGATACGCTGGCCAATCTGAATCCTGTCCGAACCGTTGACCTGATCCCCACCGGCACAGAATGGGAGGAGTTCGATTTTATGATTTCACACCTCAGCATATTTGACCTTCCGGATCAAGCAGACATTGAGAACCGTAAACGTCCGATACAACCCGGAGGTAATTTCATTCGGTTTCAGGTATACGATGGCAATACAACCCGCACGTTTTCCTATGAAAATCCGGTTTCTGAATTGGCCGATTACTGGCAGGTAAAAAACGTGTTTACATTTATTACCTACGTCCTTCAGGATTTTGAAGCGGCATTTGAAGGGATGTAACAGCACCTGATGGTCGTTACGCTTTCATCAGCGCTGAAGAACGTACCGCGTCTTTTTAAACCGCAAATAACTGACTCTGATCTTTAAAGGCCTTGAATTCCAGAGCATTTCCACTGGGATCAAGGAAAAACATGGTCGCCTGCTCACCCGGTTCTCCTTCAAAGCGGATGTACGGTTCAATCACAAACTCGATGCCATGTGCGTTCAGCTTATCAGCAAGCACATGCCAGGCATCCCACTCCAATACCACTCCAAAATGCTTTACAGGTACCTGCTTTCCATCCACTTCGTTTGCACTGCCTTTGCCGGCATCTTCCGGACTCAAATGAGCCACAACCTGATGCCCCCAAAAGTTAAAGTCAATCCAGTGGTCGGAACTGCGCCCTGTTTCACATCCAAGCACATCACGATAGAAGTGCAGCGTTTGTTCAAGATCACTTACCGGAAAAGCCAAATGAAAAGGTGGAATTGTTGATGACATGAGCATAGTTTTAGGTGGTATAACAATCGAATCTACAAACTCATGCAATCAAAAAAAGCTCAATTTACCGGTGCCTTAGGAGAAACATTATCCGCAAAAATCGATCTCCCCGATACTGAACCTAAAGCCTACGCATTATTTGCACACTGCTTCACTTGCTCTAAAGACTTACGAGCGGTTGGACACGTAACCAATGCTATGGCAAAAAAAGGAATTGCCACCCTGCGCTTCGATTTTACCGGGCTTGGCCAAAGTACCGGCAAATTTGCAGACACCAATTTCTCAAGTAATGTGGATGATCTGGTAGCTGCATATGAGTTTATGGTACAGGAGAACACCGCTCCTTCCATCTTGATCGGCCATTCATTAGGTGGTGCAGCCGTTCTTCAGGCTGCTCATCGTATGGATCAGGTTAAAGCAGTAGCTACGGTCGGTGCTCCTGCTGAACCTGAGCATGTGAAACACAACTTTGCCATGAGCCTGGACGAAATTGAGGAAAAGGGAGAAGCGCAAGTCACGCTCGCTGGTCGCCCGTTCACCATTAAGAAACAGTTTATTGACGATCTCGAAGAAACCCGGATGAAAAAATATATCCGCGAACTGGGCCGGGCACTCGCCATCTTTCATTCACCGATAGACAATACGGTTGGGGTTGATAACGCAGGAAAAATATTTGTTGCTGCAAAACATCCTAAGAGTTTCATTTCTTTAGATGATGCCGATCACCTTCTCTCGCGTGAAGAAGACAGTCGGTATGTTGGAAGTGTGCTTGCGGTATGGGCCAGCCGGTTTATTGATGATTAAAAGGCGGATAATCACGACTGGAAAAATATGGTATCATCTGTATTGCATATGATCTGCCCCTTTGTTTTCCCCTCTTAATCCGCCTACCTTCCTGCATGGACGGTTCTATTGATGCTCTGCAATTAAATCTGAATAACGATGGTCTGCTTGTGATGAATGTATCACTGGCCATCATCATGTTTGGAGTTGCTCTTGAGCTTACAATCAACGATTTCAAGCAGCTAATACGTCAACCTAAAGGACCGCTAATAGGGTTATTTTCCCAGTTTGTCCTGCTACCAGCTGGCACTTTTTTATTGATTTTAGCGCTTAAACCCCAACCATCCATCGCATTGGGCATGATGATGGTAGCCGCCTGCCCTGGTGGGAATATTTCCAATTTTATATCCTCCATTGCAGGTGGAAACCTTGCGTTATCGGTTACCATAACAGCATGCGCCACACTGCTTGCGATGATTATGACCCCCATCAATTTTTCGTTCTGGGCAGGACTATACCCACCCACCAACGCTATTCTGAAAGAAGTTAGCCTTAATTTTTGGGAAGTGGCACAAATTGTATTTCTCATCCTGGGGATTCCCATTGTGCTGGGTATGATCACCAGACATTACAAAGAAAATCTGGCGAAAAAGCTGTCGACCTGGATTCGCGGTTTTGGTGTTTTGTTCTTTTCTGCTTTTGTAGTTATCGCGTTCACCATGAATTTCGACCAATTTTTAACTTACGTGCATCATGTGCTGTTGTTTGTATTCCTGCATAACCTGCTTGCACTTTCGGGTGGTTTTGGATTGGCAGCAGCGTTCAGGCTCCCCTTTGCCGATCGAAAATCTATTGCGATAGAAACGGGTATTCAAAACTCCGGGCTCGGTATCGTATTAATCCTTACCTTTTTCAATGGACTTGGAGGCATGTTACTTGTTGCAGCATGGTGGGGCATTTGGCACATTGTAGCCGGACTGTCTTTGAGTTGGTTTTGGAACCGAACCCGTACAAAACAATCATCTTAGAACGCACTTATGCGATCCAATTTCTTGTGGTATCAGTACATGCGGTACATCGTGGTGGGAATCCCGGTGCGCTTGTTTTATCGTAAAACCATCATCTCCGGAAGAAAGAACATCCCTAAAGATAAACCCGTTGTTTTTATTCCCAATCACCAGAACTCCTTTCTTGATGCCTTCCTGGTGGTGTGTAACGTCTGGACCTTCATTTATTTTCTAACCCGGGCTGGTGTATTTAGTAATCCGATAGCGGCCTGGTTTCTTGGATCACTGAATATGCTGCCCGTGTACCGCGTGCGGGATGGAGTACGTGCCGTAAAGAAAAATGAAGCAATCTTTGCTAAATGTGTACGCTACCTGGCCAGAAAGGACGCTATCCTCGTTTTTGCAGAAGCCAATCATAATCTTAAGCGGGGTATCCGATCCATCAGTAAAGGATTTACCCGCGTTGTTTTCGGGGCAGAGACCGAGCATAACTGGCAGCTCGACATACAAATGATACCCGTTGGTATTAACTATGACGAACATCGGAAAGGAGGAAACCGGGTTCTGGTGCAGTTTGGGAAACCTATACCGGTTTCCAATTACAAAACGCTGTTTGAAGAAGACGAAAATGCAGCCACCCAGCAAATGACGGATGATGTTACCCAGGCTATGAAAGAGCTGGTGTTTCAGCCTTCTGCAAATCATCCATATGAAATCCAGAAGATTTTGGTAGATGATTTCAACACAGACCGTAACCAGGTTATCCATCCCTTTGAGATTAATCCGGTTATTAAACGCCTCGCTGAAGAGACGTTGCCCGAAAATTGGGTTACGGAAGCAGAAGAAATTCAAAAGCAATGCGATCGTATTCACGTTCAACCTAAGACGTTTATACAACACACTTCTTTCTCGTTTGTGCATATTCTTCTTGCGCCTTTACTGGTGTTCTCTCTGCTTAACAACCTGCTTCCGGCTCATCTGGTTAGGAAGTTTATAAAAACCAAGATCAAGGATCATGCCTTCGACGCTTCTCTGAAAATCATGGCTTCCATTACCGTTTTTCCGCTTTTCTATGGCCTGATTTGCCTTGTACTTATGCTTATTGGACTCCCTTCCGAATTAATCTGGACGTACCTTGGCATAAGCTTTGTGACCGCCCCTTTTTACTATCGCGCCAAAGCAGCGTTATTGGTTTCAGAAAAATCATCGCTCCACAAAAAACACCCCGAGCTGGCAAACAGAATCATGACCTTGTTCGAAGAAAGTCGTTCGGTAAGAAGCCGCATACATTCCTCCGTTTCATCATAAAATAATTGAACAGATGTGAATGAAGTATGCCTCCCAATGGTTTAGCATTCAACTTGCAGTCAAAAGCTCTTTGCTCTTTCTACCTCAACATGAGCTGGCTGTACCCCCCCTTCAAACCAACCATGAATACAGCTCCTATTTTGTTTCATTCAACATCTAAGAAGACCAGCGTTTTACGCCAGATTGTATTACTGCTTACTATAAGCACGTTATTCACGGCCTGTAAGCAGCCGGAAAATGGTGATCGCAATAAACCAGATACATCCACCATCACCCTTGAAAAACTGGTAGGGTCTCCTGCATATTCCGACGCCACACTAGAACTAACCGAACCGGGAAATCTGACTAATCTGGAAGAGGGTACCGTAGATTTTACATTTACTGTTGAGAACTATGAGCTTGGTGCCCAGACGGAGGGTCCGAATGCAGAAAAACTGGCTAACTCCGGTAAAGGACAGCATATTCATTTTATCGTAAACAACCAGCCTTATTCCGCTCACTATACTCCTTCTTTTATGAGGGAATTACCAGCAGGAACGCATCATCTGGTTGCCTTTTTAAGTCGTTCTTATCACGAATCCGTGAAAAACGAAAACTCGGTTGTAGTAAAAGAAGTGAAGGTTGGTCCCGACGACGCCAATACACAAGATTTGAATATGGAAGCTCCAACCTTGATTTACAGCCGTCCCAAAGGGGAATACAGTGGGAAAGATACAGAACATCTCATGCTCGACTTTTTCATCTTTAACACTACCCTCTCGGAAAATGGCAACAAAGTACGAGCTACTATTAACAATGAGGAATTCCTGATTACAGAATGGGCCCCGTACATTATAAAAGGGTTGCCCATGGGCGAAGTTAGCGTTCAACTGGAGCTTATTGACAAGGATGGCAACCAGATTCCCGGACCCTTTAACACCGTGGAACGAACGGTAACGTTAAAGGAGTAGGGCAACCTATCCACATATTCAGAATAAGAGCCTCGCTTTTGGAGATGATCAAGGATTTCACTCGCTAAGAGCAAGGATATCTTTTGACTCAATATGAGAAGTGGTGTACCCTTTGAGCGAGGCATGTATCATGGCCAAACCGATCTGTGTTGTATCTACCACTGAATCCGGGCGTACGGTTTTGTAGAACCGTATCACCCACATGAGGTAATCATAGATAAATTGATACCAATAAGTACTTGATCGAATCCCTTTCCGGGGAATGATGGCTCCCGGCCTGAACACAAAAGCCTTCTCAAACCCGCAATTCAGAATTGCATTTTCCGTCTTCCCTTTTACACGAGCCCACATAATTTTTCCCTGCCCTGTTGAATCTGTTCCCCTTCCTGAAACATAAATACCCGTCATTGCATCATTCTCTTCCTGCACTACTCTTACCAATGCCATGGTATAGTCATACGTGAAATGATGATAGGCTTCCTCACTCTTTCCCGCAGCACTAACCCCCATGCATAGAAAAGCGGCGTTATATCCCCGGAGATCCGATCGAATGGACTCAAAATCTGAAAAATCGTTGTGGATGCACTCCGTTAACTTTGGATGCTGCATGTTCAACGACCTCCGGTTAATACATAGCACTGATGCAACCGCTTCATGATCGAGGCATTCCAGTAAAACACCTTTGCCCACCATTCCTGTTGCCCCGGTTATAATCACATTCAATTTCATACGCGTTCTTTGTTGGTTAGATCGTAGATGTTGTCCAAAAAAACATCAGAATTTGGAAAATTAAAAGAGATGATTACATTTAGACAGTTATCTAAATGTCTAAATGAATACGTTTTTCAAGGCCCTTAATGATCCCACACGGCGGGAGATTCTGGATCTGCTTAAAGAAAAGGATCTTACGGCCGGAGAAATTGCTGATGCGTTTAACATAAGCAAACCCAGTATTTCTCATCATTTAGATTTATTAAAACAGGCGGGACTGGTATCCACCACCCGGAACGGAAAGTTTATTACCTATTCACTGGATACTACCGCTCTGGAGGATGTAACGCACTGGTTATTTAATCTTATGAACAACAACGAATAACTCATGAACATAAAAGAAATACTCAAAAAGGAATGGTTTATTCTGGTCATTCTGCTCATCCCGTTTGGTGTTTCTGCTTACCTGTGGAATGACTTACCAGACATTGTTCCAACTCATTTTAATGCAAAAGGAGAAGCCGACGACTGGGGACCAAAATGGGTAAATGCCCTTATGTTACCAGGAATCGGGTTAGGTACATACTTATTGATGGTTTTTTTGCCGGCCATCGACCCTAAAAAAAGGATTACGTCCAATCAAAAAGCGATAGCTGCCATTCGGGTCATCACATCGTTATTCATCGTAGCTGTTTATGGTATCGTCATTCGAATTTCCCTAGGTCACAGCTTCTCTTTTCAGGGGTACGTTCCGGTGGGAGTGGGGATATTATTCATTGTAATTGGCAACTACATTAACTCGGTTAAACCCAATTACTTTATCGGCATACGAACACCATGGACACTGGAAAATGAGACGGTTTGGAAAAAAACCCACCGTCTTGGCAGCAAGCTCTGGATTATAGGAGGCCTGTTGTTGCTGCTGAGCCCTTTTTTGCCCTTAATGAACCATAATACAACCTTTTTAAGCATTGTTTTTATTATGGTTGCTATACCCTTTATCTATTCTTTTATCGCTTTTAAAAACCTATCCTCTTAATCCAATTTAATGCTCTATGAATGTACGTATCTGCTTTTTACTGATATACCTGGCAACTGCACTAACCACTCAGGCTCAGGAAGTCGTCATACCTCATAACGAACTCGAAATTGGTGGAACACTAGTCGTACCCGACCATGCTTCATCTTCATCATTAGTCATCATGCTGTCGGGTAGTGGTGCCCAAAACCGGGATTCAGAGGTGGTTGGCTTTAAGATTTTTGCAGATGTGGCCGACCATTTCAAAAGTCTGGGTATAGCCAGCTTTCGTTTTGATGACCGGGGTGTCGCCTCTTCAACAGGTTCCTTTACAGAAGCCTCACTCAATGATTTAGCTGGCGATGTACATCGGATTATGGACTATTTTAGGGCCTCAGATAACCATACATACACCTCTTTTATTCTGATGGGACATAGTCAGGGTGGGATGGTTGCCGTTCGTGCGGCACAAAATCGTACCGACATCGAGCGTCTTCTGCTGATCGCTTCCCCTATGGTGCCCCTGAAAGAAATCATAAACGAGCAAATACGAACCATTCAATCAGCAATGGGAAATCCAGAAGAAGACATCCAAAAAACCCTCGCTTTCCAGGACAAAATGTACGAAGCCATACGAACCGATTCTGGTTGGGATGACGTGCAAAATGCATTTGTTGAACTGCTCAAAGACCAGGTATCAAAATTGCCGGAAGCACAAAGAAATAGCATTCCGGATGTGGATGCTTTGGCCGTTGCTCAATACAATGCACAGATGAGGCCTATGCAAAGCCGGCAGATGGCTACTCTTTTGTTCTATGATGTGCAAGCCGACCTCAAAAACCTCAATATCCCAATGCATGCCGTATTTGGAGAAAAGGATACCCAGGTAAGCACCGGTCAGAACGCCACTGTTTTTGATTCAGTGTGTGCCGAAAATCAGCTAACGTGCAGTAACGCGACCATACCTTCGGCTAATCATCTCTTTCAGGAAGCGAAAACCGGTATGATTCAGGAATATGCCATGCTTCCAAAAGAACTGATGCCCGCTTTCTTAGCGGAACTTGCAGAGGTTTTAAAGCGCTGAGAGGTTATTGCTAATCTAAACCCGAACCCAGGTTAAGCTTACAGCCTGGGTTTTTTCTCAATCTTCTTTACCTCAGAACCAGCTTACACCTTCCTTTACGCTTTTTTACCCCTCCCATAGTCCCTTTCCAATACCTTTGGTGCTCATCTAACCCGGTTTTATGCGCACTTCACTTGCTCTTCTGATTGGCTTACTTCTCTCCATAACACAGGCCGTTTCCCAAACAACCGTTTCATTTACCTCCAATCTCGGCGAACCGGGTATAGATTTCCCGCAATATTGGAAGAGCACCGGATTCTCTCCTTCCGATTTAATGGATTATCCCGATATGCTGATGACGCTTGATTATGTAGAGGCTTCAGGAGGGGTAACCTGGATGCGCCCTCATTACCTGCTGGATAACGTAGAGATTTATGATTTCGGGATGCCCACGCAGCGCTACAACTGGGAAGGATTAGATGCCAAACTTGATGCGTTTGTGGAACGCGATTTCAAACTCATCTTCGAATTGATGGGAGGCCCCATTGCCTCCACGATAGACTTTGCCGATCACGACCAACTAGTGGCTTTTAAAAAGCTGGTTACCGACTTAGCTATCCATCTCCAGCAGCGCTATGGCCAAGAAGTGATTGAGGGATGGCTGTTCGAATCGGTGAACGAACCCGACATCTGGTACTTCTGGACCGATGGATACATCAAATACCTGAATTACTACGACGCAGTAAGTGAGGGGCTCAAAGAAGCCAATCCCAATCTAAGGTTTGGAGGACCGGGTACCGCAGTAGATGGTATCAGCACCTTTCTGCAAATTCTGCTGGAACACTGCGCTCATGGAAAAAACTATTTTACTGGTGAACAGGGAACGCGGATCGATTTTATCTCTATCCACAAAAAATTCGCTCCTCATCAAATGATCGATGCCGAATTGGAAAACTGGAACTATATCTATGAGAAATTCCCCCAATACCGGAATATTCCTATCATAAATGATGAAGCAGATCCACTTATAGGGTGGGCCGATCTGCATCACTGGCGTACCGGACCGTGGTATGGAGCATTTATGGTGCAATCGGTTGATCTTCATAATACCGAGATCATCGATGAGCTGCCTATGCCCTATCTCATTTTGAGTAACGATCACGGATTTCTGGGCTCATGGCGAAAACGCACGCAACTGGCACGTTTCATCCCAGGTAATAATCAAAACAGAAGCCGTGGAAGTGTTCGGGTGTATGAAAAAAACGAAGAACGAAGACTGGGACTCCCGCCTACCGAACGTTTTTATCTGATCAAGCAGCCTACACTTACCCTTATGAATATGATGAGCCTTTATGGGGAAGAACGATTCAACGTAGAACGGACGGATAGTGGAACCGTTAAAAATGCAGGCCTTATCGTAACCAAAAACAAGACGGGTGATGTCATACTCAGTGCGTACAACAAACCTGAGATGGATATCCTGAAGTATCAGTTCAAAGCTGAAAAAGAAGCACCAGCCGACCATCGGGCTGCGTTAGATACACAATATGTTGTGCTCCAAACCCAGCTTACCGGCTTGGAAGATGGTTCCTATACCCTCATTGAATTTCTGTTTGATGAAGAAAACTCCAACCCTTTTTATGATTGGGAACAAATGGGCGCTCCTGAAGATCCATCGGCAGAAGAATACCTGGAACTGGTAAAGAACATGGAGCCTGCAATGGTACAGAAAAAGGAAGTCCGGGTTCGTAACGGACAGTTTGATCTTTCGTTCGACTTCCCCGGCTCGGCCACAAGCTTTACGTTTCTCATGCGCCAAAAAGTGAACCCTGATACCCCGTCAAACCTTCGAACCCAGCGCTATACCGGATTAAACAATGAGGATATAGTGATGCTGAATTGGGATGTTTCTGATCCGAATCGTCTGCAATTCTACGAAGTGCATGCTAAAGCTCCGGGAGCGCGCCGGTACAAACAGATTAACCCGACCACGTTAACCAGTCGTGGATTTGCTCATGCTATTAAGGATGCCAACGGATACACCTACAAGGTGCGTGCTGTAAACGCCTGGGGCAAAAAAGGAGGCTTTTCTGAACCACTGAAGATTACACAAGATGATGAATAATCGTTTGAGTTCGGGTTCTCCCTTTGAAGAAAAAATAGGGTACTCCAGAGCCGTAGTTGATGAAAACTACATCTTTATTTCGGGCACCACCGGGTACGACTATGATACAATGGCCATCAGCGAAGACATCGCTGAGCAAACTCATCAATGCTTCAAAAACATCGAACATGCACTACAAGAATGCGGGAGCTCGATTCAGCATATTGTCCGGGTGGTGTATATCCTGCCAAATCGCGAAGAGTTTGAAGATACCTGGCCGGTTCTCCGGGCATGGCTCGGTGAGGTAAAGCCTGCAGCAACGATGTTTGAGGCTCGTCTTATGAACGACGAAATGAAAATTGAGATCCAGGTTACGGCCAGGCGATAGATAGCCTAGCCCAGAACCCCTTTTACTTTCAGTAGTTCTGCATTCAGAATGGCTCCACCTGCTGCTCCCCGGACGGTATTATGCGCCATAGCGATCAGGCTTACATCAAATACCTCGCTTTCCCGGATACGACCAAGATGAAGCTGCATCCCCCCTTCCTGATCAGCGTGAAGCCGAGGCTGAGGGTACCGATCATCCGTATGTACGTTAATAACCTGTTCGGGCGATGAAGGTAGGTTGAGGTCAGCTACAGGATTCTCCCAGGTCCGATAGGCTTCCAATATTTCTTCAAGGCTATCCGGTTTCCTGGAAAACTCAATCGTAGCGGCAATCATATGACCGTTAATGGTTGGAACACGGGTGGCTGTAGCCGATAGGTTAAACTCCGGAAGCGTAATCTCACTATCCGCTAAAACCCCTAATAACTTTTGGGTTTCGGGTTTGATTTTTGGCTCCTCTCCTCCAATAAAGGGAACCACATTACCGAGGATATCCAGACTGGCAACACCAGGGTAACCTGCACCGGAAACAGCCTGCAACGTGGTGACTACAACGGTTTGAATTCCAAATACCTGATGTAAAGGATTGAGGGCCATGGATAATGGTACAGCCACACAATTCGGATTGGTAACAATCCAGCCTTTACTATCGCTGGAGTACGATTGTTTATTAATCAGCTCAATGTGATCCGGGTTCACTTCGGGTACAAGCAATGGCACGTGGGGTTCCATCCTGTAGTTCTTTGCATTCGAAATCACAGGAATTCCTGCCTTTGCGAAAGCTCCTTCAATTTCACCCGCTACGGATGAATCCAACCCAGAGAACACAAAATCCACATCGCTGAATTGATCCGGAACACAAGATCGAACGGTTAACTGAGCTACCGCGGCTGGCAACTCGATATCTTCTATCCAGTTGGCCGCTTTCTGATATTTTTTACCGGCAGATCGTTCTGAAGCACCTAATGCTGTGATGGTAAACCAGGGATGGTCTCGAAGTAAACGGATAAATTTTTGTCCAACCGCGCCTGTTGCGCCCAGAATGCCGACGTTCATAAATGAGAAAATGATTGAGTTAGAGAGGAAGATACGTATACACAGCGTAAATGTGATTGGTTTGATTTGAAATCAGTGGACAGTTGACAGTAGTCAGTTGACAGTGGGCTGTGGGCTGTGGGCTGTGCGTGGTTAGATGGGCTGAGTTAAATACAACCCTGATGGGATATGAGGAAATTGAGCGATTGAGAATTGGACAATTGAAAACGGAGAAAGTCCTATCTTCTGGCCGAACAAAACAAACGATGTAACTCTTTCTTCATGGCAAACCTGGACAGTCTGGACACGATCGTATCGCTTTCAAAAGCACGCGGTTTTATTTTTCAATCCTCAGAAATCTATGGTGGGCTATCGGCTGTGTACGATTACGGCCCCTTGGGTGTAGAGCTTAAGCGGAATATCCGCAATGCATGGTGGAAAGAGATGACTCAGCGCCACGAGAACATTGTTGGTATTGATGCCGCTATTTTCATGCATCCTAAAGTGTGGGAAGCAAGCGGGCATGTTGGTGGATTTAACGATCCCATGATTGACGACAAGCAATCTAAAAAAAGATATCGCGCCGATATGCTGATTGAGCAGTATATCCTGAAACTGGAGCGGGATGGAAAAACAGACAAAGCAGCCGAACTCCAGGAGTTGCTGGACACCTCTGGAACCAGAAAGTCTCTGACGGAGGATTTGTATGACATCATCATAGAAAATGAAATAAAATCGCCCGATTCCGGAGCTTTTGACTGGACAGACGTTCGACAATTCAACTTGATGTTTAAAACCCAATTTGGTGCCACTTCCAGCGAAGAAGATGGGGTATACCTCAGACCGGAAACGGCGCAGGGCATCTTTGTTAATTATAAAAATGTGCTGGACTCAAGCCGTGTTGGGGTTCCCTTTGGTATCGCTCAAACCGGTAAAGCGTTTCGAAATGAAGTGGTTGCCCGGCAATTTGTATTTCGTATGCGGGAATTTGAACAAATGGAAATGCAGTATTTTGTACAACCCGGCACCGATGAGGAAGCATATAACGAATGGCTTTCGAAACGTCTGGACTGGCATAAGAAAATGGGTATTCGATCAGAAAACCTGCGTACCGCCCCACATCCCGAAGATAAACTGGCTCATTATGCCCGTGCCGCAGCCGATGTTCAATATCAATTCCCTATTGGCTGGCAGGAAGTAGAAGGTATCCACAACAGAAGTGATTTTGATCTGAAGCAACACCAGGAGTTCTCTGGTAAAAAGATGGAGTACTTTGACCAAAGAGCTCAACAAAAGTATATCCCATATGTCATAGAAACGTCAATCGGGCTGGACCGATGTACGCTTATGGTGCTCTGCGATGCCTATCGCAAGGAAGAGGTGGATGGAGATACACGTGTAGTATTGAAAATGCATCCGGAACTGGCTCCGGTCCAGGTAGGAGTATTTCCCTTAGTTAAGAAACCGGAACTACAGGAAGTAGCGCATAAAGTCGCAGATGAGTTAAAGGAGGATTATTCGGTACAATACGACGAAGCCGGCTCCATTGGTAAACGATACCGACGACTGGACGAAGCTGGAACACCGTTTTGTGTAACCGTCGATTTTGATGGATTAGAAGATCAGACCGTTACCATACGCTATCGCGATGACATGAGTCAGGCTCGTGTTTCGATCGATCGTGTGGCAGAAGTGATTAAAGATGGAATTAAAGGCTGGAAACCGGAATGAAATTGAAAACTATTACCTAAAACAGCCCATGATATTTATGCGAACGTATTTTGGAGACTGGCTCTACGACCGCTCGGTGCTCAGTCAGATTAAATAAGCTGCTGTTAATCCATCGGGAGTACAATCTGTACTTCCGTTCCTTTTCCTGCTTCACTTTGTATGTGTATGGTACCATCTAATGAATGAGCATAGCGGATGCAGGCCTTCAAACCAAATCCCGTTCCGGTTTCTGCGTTGGTGCCGGGGGTGCTTTGCCAATTGTCCGAATGATAAATAGCATGTATCTGATCAGGACTCATACCCACGCCTCCGTCTTTTACTATCGTGATTAATGAGTTCTCTTGTTCGATGAAGCTGATCTGAATGTATCCATGTTCCGGTGTGAACTTAATCGCGTTGTGGAATACATTTCTACACATAAAAGCATACGCACTTTTATTGGTAAACAAGGTATATGCTCCCGGTTGAATCGATATCTTCAGTGATTTTTTTTGAGCGGGGTAAAAATAGAGCGCTTCAATCTGTTTCCAGACTTCCGATACCTGGAATTCTTGTACATCCAGCTGATCGTTTGAACGTTGATGCATCGTCCATTCGAGTACATCTTGCAGTAAATCGAGTAACGCGTCCACTTTTACCGATAGGTCCCGGATCATTTCCTCCCGTTCTTCTTTGCTGATCAGGTCCATACCCAGCAACTCCAGGATACCATGAACGCTAGAAACGGGTCCCCGAATATCATGAGATAACACCGAAAAGAGTTGGTTATTCAATGCGTTCAAGCGCTCCAGCTCTAAGCGCGCTTCTTCTTCTTTTCGATAGGCGTTAATTACAATCGTTGAAACCGGGTACGAAACGATAGCAGGAATGCCGGACGACAGGACCAAACCATACGACACAAAGGCTATGTCGAATACCAGACAAATAAGAAAATAAGTAGTAACCGAAACCAGAATCGATACTACCATTACCAACCATGGATTAAACATCCATTTCCCAAATCGAAATCTCATACCTGCTAAACTAAACTACGCTACGCTACATTCAGACCCCAAAACCCCTATCACGGGGATGGCTGTTTTCTATCCGCCCAGATCCTCCAGCTGTATGTCCAACGCTTTTACACTGATTTGTATTTCAACAATGGAAATACCCAGCGAAATCAACAGCATTACCAAACTAATAGCAAACGTAACTTTACCGCCGGTTACCAGGTTCTCGAATAGCAAAAACATACATAACACGCACAGAAACAACGATCCGATACCCATCAACTGCATGTTCCGTATAAGGTGCGTTCGTTTACGTAAGTTATCGATTTGAGCTTTCGCCCGGTGATTACCTGTTTCTCTGTATTCTCTGTGCAAGTTGCGGATCAAACCAGCTACTGCTAAAAACCGATTGGTGTAGGCAAGCAACAGAAGGGAAATAGCAGGAAAAAGAAGTGCCGGTGTAGTCAGGTTCAGTTCCATAGTCTCAAATGTTTAGACATGAAGGTAAATAAAAAAGCCTTCATCAAACGATGAAGGCTTTGGTCACTAATCAAAAATGACGACGTATTATCCCAGCTTGAGAATCAGATCGGCAGTACGTGCAGAATACCCTGCTTCATTATCGTACCAGCTAATCACTTTAACCAGGTTTCCGTCTACTTTAGTTAGCTTGCTATCAAAGATAGATGAATGCGGGTTTCCAATAATATCAGTGGAAACCAGATCAACCACAGCATACTCAAGGATTCCTTTCAATGGACCTTCAGCAGCTGCCTTCATTGCAGCGTTTACTTCTTCTGCGGTTGTTTCTTTTCCAACCACAGCTACAAAATCGGTAAGAGAACCGGTAATAGTTGGAACACGAACAGCACCACCATCTAATTTTCCTGCAAGATGAGGAAGCACTTTACCTACCGCTCCGGCAGCACCGGTAGAGGTTGGAATAATGTTGATTGCAGCAGCACGGGCTCGTCTTAAATCACTATGTGGAGCATCCACGATACGCTGATCACCAGTGTAAGAGTGAATAGTGGTCATAAACCCTTTTTCAACTCCAAAAGCATCGTCCAGCACTTTTACAACCGGAGCCAGACAGTTCGTGGTACAACTTGCATTTGAAACGATGGAAAGGTCTTCTGTAATCACTTCGTTGTTAACACCAAGTACAACAAACTGAACATCGCCTTTTGCCGGTGCAGAAATGATCACTTTCTTAGCACCTGCCGCGATGTGCTTACCTGCCGTTTCGTTATCGCGGAAAAAGCCGGTAGACTCGACAACGATATCGGCGCCAAGTTCTCCCCATTTGAGATTGGCCGGATCGCGCTCTGCACTTACAGAGAAGCTCATGCCGTCTATTGTAAGTTCGTCTCCATTAACAGCTACATCGCCGGCATAAATACCTTGTGCAGAGTCGTACTTAAACAAATGAGCCAATGTTTTTGGATCGGTCAGATCGTTTACCCCAACAATCTCAA
This sequence comes from Bacteroidota bacterium, assembly GCA_039819115.1. GTDB lineage: Bacteria > Bacteroidota > Rhodothermia > Balneolales > Balneolaceae > JBCBST01. The sequence continues at coordinate 10,598 of JBCBST010000003.1, read as the reverse complement.
TTTGGTTTTTGTAGTTCTGAAGGATGTAACGGGTTACCATACGGCCAATTCGACCAAATCCGTTAATACCTACTTTAATTGTTGCCATAGTTACATGATCCTTTTTTAATTAATTATGACGTTGATTCAAGTGTAAAAAAATGGAGAACACGTGAAGTTCTTATGAAGAAATGAAGCTACTACGCCCTCCTACCATTTTCAATGAGTTTACACGATGTTTACAAGGCTTTTCTTCCTGTACAGGTTTTTTCCAGCATATTTGAATCATCAAAAAGCATGTTTTGATATGGAAACGCTTTTCTGAGTATCTTTCTTTGATATGAACCTGGTCGAAACCAGACTAACTTACGAATCTTAAACTCTTTTCTCACATGCCCGACGTTACGCTTCAACAATTTGAAAATGAAACCTATCTCGATTTTTCTGATCCTACCCATGATACTGCGCAAAAACTCGCGCTGGATGAAGCACGAGGGAAATTTGGGCAGGAATACGATTTATACATCAACGGAGAGTTTGTAAAGGGAGACGCTGGTACCTTCCAAAGTACCAACCCATCGAATACCAATGAAGTGATTGGCACCTTTCAAATGGCCAGCAAAGAACAGGCGTTTGGGGCCCTTGATGCAGCCTGGAAAGCGTTTGAAACCTGGCAATATGTTTCGGTAGAAGAACGGGCGGCATACCTGTTACGCGCTGCTGAAATTATGAAGCGTCGGCGTCTGGAGATTAATGCATGGATGATCAGTGAGGCCGGGAAAAACTACCTGGAAGCAGATGCCGATACCGCAGAGGCCATCGATTTTTTGATCTATTATGCATACGAAGCCATGCGCCTGGATGATGGCATGCCCGTTAAGGATTCCTGGGGCGATCATAACAAAACAATTTATATGCCCATTGGGGCTGGTGTTTCTATTTCACCCTGGAATTTTCCTTTTGCCATTTTTGCCGGTATGGCTGCGGCTCCTATTGTTGCCGGAAACACGGTGGTTGCAAAATCTGCGCCCGACACTCCTAAAATGGCACATCTTTTAGTCGAGATTTTTGAAGAAGCAGGCTTACCTAAGGGGGTATTTAACTTTGTTACCGGTGGTGATATTGAGGTAGGCGAAAACCTGGCCCGACACCCAAAAACACGGTTTATCACCTTCACTGGCTCTAAACCTGTCGGATTACATTTGGCCAATATTGCCGGACAAACCGTGGAAGGTCAACCTTTTCTGAAACGGCTGGTATGTGAATTAGGTGGTAAAAACGCTTGTGTAATTGACGAGGATGCTGATATTGATGTAGCTGCAAGTGAGATCGTAAAAGCTGCATTTGGATTCCAGGGTCAAAAGTGTTCAGCCGGTTCCAGAGTAATTGCTCACGAAGCAATCTATGATGAGTTACTGGAAAAAGTAGTGGCTAAAACCAATACGCTCACGGTTGGCGACGCCAAAGACAATCATCCCGCAGGACCGGTTGTAAACCAAAAAGCGGTAGATAAAATTATGAGCTATATCGAACTTGGCAAAGAAGAAGGACGATTGATGACGGGTGGTGCCTTAGCGGATACGGAGAATCCCGGTCATTATATTCAACCTACTGTCTTTGCTGATGTAGATGAAAATGCGCGCATTGCCCAGGAAGAAATCTTCGGCCCGGTTACCGCATTTATAAAGGCTAAAAACACCGATGATGCTCTTCGTATTGCCAATAGTACGGCTTACGGACTAACAGGAGGCTATTTCTCTAAAGATCCCGTAAAGATCGATCGGGCCCTTCGTGAATTCAACGTTGGTAACCTGTACATAAACCGAAAGTGCACCGGGGCATTAGTTGGCGCACAGCCATTCGGTGGTTTCAACATGAGTGGCACGGATGGTAAAGCAGGGGGCCGCGATTACCTGCTTTATTTCCTTCAGCCTAAATCTATGACGGTTCGACCGGTAGATGGCGTGGATACCGACGTTCACCAATTCCAGTATGCAAATAAATAAGCATACCCATTCTAAACCAGGGGCTCTTCTCAGTTGAGAGGAGCCTTTTTTTTATCCTGTCATCATGAAGTCCAGAAAGCTAACCACAGCATTCTATGAAAGGCCCGATGTGGTTCTGATTGCCAAAGAACTGCTGGGAAAAGTACTCTGCACCTGCATAGACGGGGAATTCACATCAGGTATCATCGTTGAGACTGAAGCATATGACGGACGTACAGACAAAGCTTGCCATGCCCATATTCATGGAAATACCAACCGGACGAAGGTCATGTTTGGAGCTCCTGGCTTTGCCTACGTGTATTTATGTTATGGAATCCATCATCTGTTTAATATCGTAACCAATGCGGAGGGAATGGCCGATGCCGTTTTAGTACGAGCCATAGAACCGTTAGAAGGCATACCTGTAATGCTTAGGAGACGTAACCAGGTCAACGTTCAACGCTCTACAGGCGGGGGACCTGGTATAGTAAGCCAGGCATTAGGTATTTCAACAAATACACATTACGGGACTCACTTGGCAGGTCCCACGATTTGGATTGAGGACAGGCAACGGGTCATTGCTGCAGATGATATTATTGCAAGCCCAAGAGTAGGTGTAGATTACGCTGGAGACGACGCGTTTTTGCCTTGGAGATTTCGGATAAAAGACAACGGGTTTACGAGTCCGGCTAAATGAGCAAAAAATCTTATATGCGTTCGGAGTTTTCGAAAATAGTTTAACATTAAATGAAATTATTTTGAATACGATGTGGTTTGGTACACACCTATTTAACCAAAATCATTTATTAAACACATGATGAACTCCATCAAAAAAAATCTGACACTACTTGCTGTATTAATTCTTGCAGCCTCTTCTATTGCGCTAACCCAAATGGAAGCAACCGGCTGGAACATTGATAAATCGCACAGCAGTATCGACTTTTCGGTACGTCACTTTTTCACTCCCGTAAATGGAACCTTTAACGACTACAACGCAACGGTAAACTTTGATCCTGCAAATCTTGCAGAAAGTAATCTTGATGTGGAAGTGATGATTTCCAGCGTGGATACAAAGAATGAAAAAAGAGACGGTCATCTGCTGACCGGTGATTTTTTTGACGCTGAAACCTATCCTAAAATGATGTTCAAAAGCGTCAAAATTGAGGCCGCAGGTGAAAATCAGTTCGTTGCACATGGCGATCTGACCATCAAAGATGTAACCAAGCGCGTTGAGCTTCCCTTCCAGCTACTTGGAGTGATGGATCATCCAAGACGGGAAGGGGTCAAAATTGCCGGTATATCTTCATCGCTCGTTATCGACCGTAACGATTATGGTGTAGGAACAGGTGGATATGCCGAAACTGCCGTTATCGGGGGTGAAGTAACCATCAACCTGAACCTGGAGCTTACCACCAAGTAAGTTTTATTGCTTTTGTACAAAAGCACCATTTCTTTGAGATGGTGCTTTTTTTATTTTCCATGGCTAACACAAATTACCGATTCATGAACAAGCGATTTCTTTTACTTGCCCTCTTTGCTCTGATTGCAGCGTTAACGCGGGTCATTCCTCATCCATTGAACTTTGCCCCTTTGGCTGGAATCGCATTATTCAGTGCAGCTTATGTTAAACGAAAGGATTTCGCCCTGTTATTACCATTAGTTGCGTATTTCATCAGCGATTTATTGGTTAACAACATCGTTTATGCTCAGTATTATGATTCCTTTGTATTCGTTACTCCTGGTTTCATGTTTACCTATGGATCCATTTTGTTGATTACCTTTATCGGTTTCGTACTACTGAAGAAAGTCTCTTTTGTTCGCGTTATGTCTGGATCACTTCTGGCATCCCTGCTCTTTTTTCTTGTCACCAATTTCGGGGCCTGGTTAGGTAATCCCACATACCCCCAAACCTTTGAAGGTCTGATGATCAGCTATAACATGGGGCTTCCGTTTGTGAAGAACACCATGTTAGGAGATCTTTTTTATTCTGCCGTGCTATTTGGAGGGTTTGAAGCGGTAAGCCGATATGCTCCCGACTGGATGTTAAAAACCGATTCTTCTCTTTCTTGAAACGAATCCTTATTACCGGTGCAACCTCCGGGATTGGCAGAGAGCTTGCACTCCAATATGCAAAGCGTGGATACAAAATCGGAGCTCTGGGCAGAAGAGAGGATCGTCTGGTCGAGTTAAAAAATGAAGTCCCCGACTGCATTCATTACCGGGCAATAGACGTCACCGATTATGAGCAGGCTCGTGCTGCTTACCTTGAGCTCATTGAAGAACTGGGCGGGATGGATATGATCATCCTCAACGCAGGGGTGGGACGCGATAAAACCCTACCCACCTGGAAGTCTGATCATACCGTCATTGAGGTAAACGTCACAGCTTTTGCTCATGGCTGCCATTTCGCATTCGACTATTTCCGGAAACAAGGCTATGGACATATTGTAGGCATGTCGTCTATTGCCTCTCACCTGGCCTCCCATCGCTCCGCTGCCTACACCGCCAGTAAGCACTTCATTTCCAATTATATGACCGGATATCGCCAGAAAGTAAAACGTGTACAGGCTGATATCACCATAACCGATCTGAAACCAGGCTTTGTCTGGTCTGAAATGACCGAACACAATCCTAACATGTTTTGGGTAGCTTCAACAGAGAAGGCGGTTCGCCAAATGATAAAAGCTATTGATGGTAAACGAAGGATAGCGTATATCACAAAAAGATGGGCACTTATAGGATGGTTTGCACGTCTTGTACCACAATTTGTCTGGGACAGGATTTAAAATCTATTACATATCCCTGGTAATAAAACCTGCTTTTACGGGTTGTTAAGCATAGTCACAGGCTAGAAACGGAGGGTTATTACTAACGTTTGATTTAAGTACTATGGTTTTCGTCATCATATTTCTTTTCACTGCCTTCAATCCATCAGAAAACATAACTGAACAAGGAATTTACGATCGGGGCTTAGCTCACTTAGAACGTGGGGACATTAATACTGCTCTGGATACCTGGGCCGAAGCTAAATATAAATTGAACAAGCCCAGCCTGATCATTGGGTTTTCTTTCCTGGAACAAGCCACAAAGCATAAGCTGAAATCCAGGTATACCCAGGCAACCGACATGTATTTTTGGGGGCTTGAAGAATGGAATACCACGCTATATCAAGAACGAAGAGAGCAAGAACTCTCCTATTTAAGAGCCATTCTTTCTGAAGAAGAAATTCAGGATTTGGAATCCTTCACTACTGAACATGCTGATCTTAAACCCGATTGGATACAACAATTTTGGGTCGCACAAGACCCGGTTTCAACAACCAAAGAGAATGAGCGGTTGCTGGAACATTGGGAACGCATTGCCTATGCTCGGGAAACCTTTACAGAAAGCTCGGAAAGTGTGTTCGGAACCGATGAACGCGGCGATTATTATGTGCGCTACGGCCGACCAGATCAGCTTTTAAATGGTTCATTTGAGCTTACATTTAATCGATTACTTTTTTTGCTCCGTCTTAAACTTGATGCCAATCAGCTGAGCTATGAAACCAATTATGGTGTTGATGTGGATGCGTATAACAGGTACGTATTAGATTTTGCCCGATTGTATGAACAAGAGATTTTTCGATGGTACGGGGAATCAAGGGATTATGAACTCTGGATTTATGAGAATGACGACTATACGAATGCTGAAAACACCGTCATGTTTGGGAAAGACTATTCCGGTAAGTTTCGACATCTTTATGCACCGGACGAGATGATTCACCCAACTCTGTTTACCGCTAGCCGTCGATTTAATGTCACGTTCAAATTATCGTTTACCTCTCGCAGCCTAAGAATTAATCCCGCTCAGATTCTTCAGTTTTACATGTATGAGCGACTATCAGAAACTTCGTTTGTTTTCAAAGATGCTTTTCTTGAAATCGAAAATAGGTTTGCGGGTGGACGGTATTTTTCAAAAAATGATAGCTATATATACAGAGACCTGAATCTTAGTGCATTTAAAGAAAACAGATCACGATTTGAGTATCAGTTTAGCAGCATAACGGAAGACCTACCTAAACTTGCCTTTGATTACAGATATTATCGGGTCATCCGTGACGGAAAGCCAGCTGTATTGCTCGCCCAACAAATTCATTCGGGAGAGCAAATTTTTGCAGATATGACCTATAATTATCCCGATTGGTTTGATGAATCAAAAAAACCATTGGATAGCCGGTTATTTGAATATGAACTTAAAAGTGGAATACAAATTTTAGATAAAAGCAGTAATCTCAAAGCGTATGCATTAGTGAATCTTGATGTGGATTCCGTTATTACTAAAAACTCTACCCAAAGCAATGTATTCGAATTTCCAGTTCTTGAACATTCTGCTTTAAAACTAATTGCACAACTGAACAATCACACCGAAGGCACTCAACCAGTTACCCAAACGGTATTACCCAACCATTTTCGAGCTTATAACGAACACCTATTCGAGTTGAATCTAGCTCCTGATTTACAAACCGAACAACTCGAGCTCTCAGATATTGTCGTTGGTTTTAAACTACCTCATCAAGAATACGATCGGATTATTCCATTTACGGTTTCCACCAAAAACACGATTACAACCAACCAAACCCTGAACCTTCATTTTGAAGTGTACAAGCTTACTCAAAATGAAAAAGGATTACACGAGTTTGCCGTCCAGTATTCTTATAAAAAGAAGAAGAATAGAATCAGAGGTTTGTTTCCGGGAGAGAAAGGAAATCAGTACTCATTAACATATACCAGTGAGCATCCTGAATATTATGCTAACCTGGAAATAAAACTGGATCGTCTTGAACCCGGAGACTATGAATTGGAACTTGTTGTGACCGATCTTACCAATGGGAAAACAGTAACACGGACTACCAACATCACGGCGGTAAAAGGCAATTAAACCCTATTATTTCTGCATCGCTCGCTGCAATACTTTACTTCTTCCCAGTTTTTAGCCCACTTTTTCCGCCAGTTAAAGGGACGATTACAGACCGCGCACACTTTCGAAGGAAGATTCCCCTTTTTAACCATCTTTGGCATCAGGCCTCCCTTCTGCCGGGTTTAATGTGAACACGTTTAATACGTTTTGCTTCTTCTTTCACGCCCGGATCGTTCTTTTTAGCCCATAGCTGATCACTGGCAAACCGATAGGTTTGTTTTACATCCACAATGGGAGATGGATAGTGCTCTCCTAACTCGCAATTATACATCTGTTGTTCCATAAGCGACATGTTCCAGGGCTCGTGAATAAACGAAGATGGCACTTCTGTCAGTTCCGGAACCCATGTTTTAATGAATATGCCCTTGGGGTCTTGCTCATACGATTGCTTTACAGGATTATAAATCCGAATGGTATTCGTTCCTGTTGTTCCAGCCTGCATTTGAAACTGCGGATAGTGAATACCGGGTTCAAAGTCGAGGAACTGCCTTCCCAAAAACACGGCCCCGGCTTGCCAGGGCTGCCATAAATGATGCGTCAAAAAAGAAACGACCATTGAACGCATCCTGAAATTCAGATACCCGGTCTCCTGTACCGCTCTCATGCATGCATCAACCAACGGATACCCAGTGTTACCTGTTTTCCAGGCATGCACCCATACCGGGTTGATGGTGGTTCTGAGGTTATCGTATCCCCGGTTTACATTTTCGAACTCCATTCTATATTCCGCCTCGAATTTCTGCACAAAATGACAATGCCAGTGCAGTCTGCTTTCAAAGCTTCTCAGATTCCATTTAAATGCAGAGCCGGGATACCACGCTCTGTAAGCTAGATGCACCTGTTTAATGCTGATATTTCCCCAGGTGATATAAGGTGAAAGCCGACTACAAAATGTTCGGCTTAACTCCGGTTTCGAAATGGCCTGCATATAGCTTGCTGCCCGTTCGCCCATGAAGCTTTCGAGGGTTTGTAGCGCTTGCACCTCTCCCCCTTTCTGGAAACGATCAGCCGGGGTCTTCCATGCATTCGGGATAGGGTAATCCAACAGTTTTTCCGTTAAGCTTTCGGATAACTTAACGGTGGTTAACGCCTTTAGGTCTGGTTGATCGGGTTCTGAGAGTATCCTCGATTTCCACTGCGGTTTCCAATGCTTACGGGTAAACAACCCTCGGTATACGGCATTGGTAGGACTCTCATCCCAGGTAATGGCCCTGGACTTAAACCATGCTGCCATTCGGATGTCACGCTGATAGGTCGTTAAAATTCCGGTCTCTTCATGACTGAATACCGTTTTAATGGTGTATTCACGATTTAGCTCTTCAAACACCTTTTCAACATCGCCAAATGCAATGCAGACCTTATGATTGGGAGAAAGCTGTTGGTTTAACTCCTCAAGACTTTCCCAAACGAAGCGCCAGTGTCGATCATCGTAATGTGCATCCCCTACCAATTCGGGCTCATAAATGTAGAGTAAAACCGTAGGCAAGGCTGATTCAGAGGCTTTTTTGAGCGGAAGATGATCTCTGATTCTCAGATCGCGCTTAAACCAGACTAAATTAACCGGATAGCGATTCATTTTTTAATAGAAAGACGAATAGGGCCCTTACCCTCACTCATATCCATTTCCTTTCCTTCTCCTGCAATAGATATTAATCCTTTTTTCTGAAGTGACACTGCCGACATATGTACCTCGTCCATATAGTTTCGCCAGGTATCAGAGAATAATTCCCGCGCAATTTCTGATGAAGAAATTGATTGTTCTACGCCTCTTTTTTCGGTGAGTTGAAGGATTTTAGCTTCAATCTCTGGCTTTGATGGCTTCATAGCTTTGCTCCAGGTCTATCATCGGCCGAGGATAATGGTCCCCAATCTTAACATTATACTTCTCAAACTCGTGTTTTGGTATGTATTGAGGGGCATGAATCAACTCTGGTGGGAGCTGTTTCAGTTCCGGTATCCAGAGTTTAACAAATTCTCCTTTACGATCGTAACGATCTGCCTGATTCAGAATGTTAAAATATCTGTTTCTGGGATCGTGCCCCACGGTAGCATTATACGCCCAATTACCATAATTACTGCATGGGTCATAATCGAGTAGTAACGATTCAAAGTATTCAGCACCCATGCGCCAATCCAGATTCAGATTCTGGGCTAAAAAGCTGGCTACATTTTGTCGTCCACGGTTACTCATAAACCCTGTAGCATTGAGCTCCCTCATATTGGCATCAATAAACGGGACACCTGTTTTTCCCTGTGCCCACCGATCGAAGGCGTTCGGATCTGTAGCCCACACTCTCTCCTTCTTTTGAATACCACCCCTTTTGAATACATCATTTTGATATCTCCATGCAGAAAACCGAAAGTAATCCCTCCAAATCAGTTCAAAAATCAGCCAGTACGTTGAATCATTTTTCTTCCGTTCGTTCTCATACTTTTTTACTTCCCAGTAAATATGGCGCGGAGATAACGTACCATTGGCGAGCCAGGGAGAAAACTTTGAGGAATAATCCGCTCCGATCAGTCCGTTCCGGGTGGTTTTGTACACCTTCAGTTTATCCCGCTGCCACAGGTATTGATTCACCCGTTCTAATGCTTCTATTTCCCCGCCTTTAAACAAAAGCACCGATCGGGAATCTGTCATTCTTGGTTTTAGTCCCAGAGATTCCAAATCAGGAATGGGGCTGGCCTCCACACCTTCTATACATTGAATACGTTCTGGCGTGTTAAGTATCGACCGAACAGAAGCTTCTTTTTCAACCCGTTTTCGATATACCGTAAACACATCAGGTATCTCGAATTGATCGAATGGAATGTCATCCATATGATACAATGTGCTTCCCCAGTATCCATATAAAGGAATACTAATTGCACGTTCTACGGCATCTTCCACATCGGTTTCTTCCTGGGTAACTTCCTCATGAAATACCACTTCGTCAATGCTGTATTGTTCTACTAATGCCGGAATAATCTCTTCGGGGTGGCCTGATCTTATAATCAGATCTCCCCCCAACCGTTGTAAACTCGCTTTGAGCTGTTTAACCGATTCCAATAGAAATTGGGCTCTGAACGGTCCTGTTTTCGGAAATCCGAAGGAAGTAGTGCCAAACTGCCTGGGATCAAAACAATAAAGGAGGAGCACTTCACCATTTTTTGAAGCCTCCGTAAGGGCCTCGTGATCGTGCACTCTCAGATCATTCCGGAACCAAACTAACGTACGCTGCATTTTTTCAGAAGAAAAAGAGAAGAATAAAAAAATCATTCCTCTTCGGCGGCCTTAAATACCACGCTGAATGTAGTTCCAACACGGTTGCTTTGCTTTAACTCACCGGAAAGCTGATGCGTGAGGGTATGAACCAGGGTCATACCTAACGATTTGGATTGCCGGATATCAAATTCCCGGGGGAATCCAATCCCATCGTCCGATACTTCCATCTCAATGTATTCTTCTTCCTGTTTAAGCGATACCTTAATACGTCCCTCATTTCTTCCTTTAAAGGCATGCTCATAACTGTTACTAACCAACTCATTTAGTATCAAACCGCATGGTATTCCCTGGTTAACGTTCATTTGGATATGGTCTATATCCAGCTCGACCTCTATATCTTTCTCCTCGTAGTGATATGAACTGGATATAATATTCATCAGGTTCTTGGTATACGTTTCAAAATCAATGCGCGA
>JBCBST010000002.1:0-63583 GCA_039819115.1 Bacteroidota bacterium | reverse complement strand
ACAATATGTATCCGGAGCGGAGCTACATTGATGAGTATTACCATACCATTCCTTTCCCTTTTGATGAAATAGAAGCACCAACGTTTACCCATACGGTAACCTGGTAGCTGGATCATATACTGGGCTTCCTGAATACCTGGTCTGCCGTGAAATTGTTCATCGGGAAAGAAGGATACAATCCGGTAGATCGCATCAGAGAACAGCTTGCTGAGGCCTGGGGAAATACGCCCGAACAGGATGTTTCATTTCCCATTCTATCGAGAACAGGGAGGATTAATCCCATATAGACTGCCAGCTAAGCCATCGTTTCACTCTGAATCGCTGCTTCTCCAACCGCATCCATATTGTAGTGCAGCCCCCTGTTTTCCTTTCTGCTCATTGCCGACCTGATGATCAGGTATGCGATACTGATCTGATTACGGAGTTCACACAGAGGTACAGTAACGCGTGTTCGGGTATAGAAATCTTCCACTTCATGATAGAGTAAGGTTTGACGGCGGAGTGCACGCTCCAATCGCAGGTCGCTACGCACAATACCTACATAATTACTCATGATCTGCTGTAGCTCTTCCCGGTTATGGGAGATCAACACCCATTCCTTCGTGTTGAACGTGCCACTTTCGTCCCATTCGGGCACATCGGCCTGTATAGACCATCCCTGTATGCGTGTCGACACCGCTTTAACCGCCTGATCCGCAAAAAACAGGGCTTCCAGCAGGCTATTAGAAGCCAACCGATTGGCTCCATGCACCCCGGTACAGGCCACCTCACCACAGGCATATAATCGCTCAATGGAAGTTCGCCCATCAAGGTCGGTTTCTATTCCACCGCACACGTAATGTGCAGCAGGCACAACCGGAATCCATTCGTTCGTAATGTCAATCCCGTACTGCAGACACGTTTCATAGATGGTAGGAAAAGCTTCTTTAATCTCTTCTTCCGGCAGATGGGTAACATCTAAAAAGACCGATTTATCCCCTCTTTTTTTCAGTTGATCGTCTATGGCACGGGCCACAATATCACGGGGTGCAAGATCTTTCCTGGAATCGTACAGGGGCATAAATGCTTCGCCATCGGCATTGCGGAGAATGGCACCATGCCCACGTAATGCTTCCGAGATTAAGAAGGAATCTGATTCGGGAACATTCAGGGCAGTCGGGTGAAACTGAATAAACTCCATATGTTTGATACGTGCCTTTGCCCGGTATGCCATCGCCACACCATCGCCGGTTGCTACCAGTGGATTCGTCGTTTTTGCATACACCTGACCGGCTCCACCTGCTGCGAGTATGGTTGCCTTAGCCAGCATTTTTTTCACATTACCCGTGGCATGTTCCAGCACATAAGCACCAAAACAATGTATCGTATCCAGGTATTTCACTTTTTGACCGAGGTGATGCTCGGTGAGCAATTCCATTGCAAAATGATGCTCAAATATAGTAATGTTAGGATGGCTCTTTACAGCATGTACCATTACCCGTTCCACTTCCCATCCTGTGGCATCGGCAGCATGTACGATCCGGTTTTCGGAATGGCCACCTTCTCTTCCTAGATGAAGTTTTCCGTTTTCGGTGGTAAAGGCCACTCCGTAATCCACCAGTTCCTGTATCAGTCGTGGCCCCTGGGTTACCATAGCTTCAACGGCGACCTGGTCACACTCTCCGGCTCCGGCAGTTAATGTATCCTGTACATGTTTTTCAAACGAGTCCTGACCTAAATTCATCACCCCGGAAATCCCACCCTGGGCATAGCTGGTATTGGCCTCGCTTATTTCTTTTTTGGTCACTATGGCAACCGTACCAAATTCCGCTGCTTTTAGTGCAAAAGACAGACCTGCCAGTCCACTCCCGATCACTAATAAATCAAACTCATGCTTCATGCTCGAATCATTGCTGCGTTACACTTCAATCAATTCAGGCAAACAATATACAAGGATCAATCCTTCCCTAAACTCTAAAAACTACAAACGCCGGGTTCTGAGCAGGCTGAAACAAAAGCATGTACTACGTTACTCTGTCCTCAGGCTTTGTACCGGATTTGTAATGGACGCTTTAATTGAATGATAGCTTACCGTGGCAAAAGCAACAAACAGGCTTAGCAGAACACTCATGCCATATACGGTCCAATCCAAAGAAATCCGGTATTCATAATCCTGCAACCAGGAGTTCATCGCGTAAGCTCCTATCGGAACGGAGATCAGGCAGGCTATAAGCACTAACACGCCAAAATCTTTAGAAAGAAGCGCCCATAAACTGGTAATGGATGCCCCCATTACTTTCCGGATTCCAATTTCCTTTACCCGCTGGGTAGCCATAAATGCAGAAAGCCCAAACAGTCCCAGGCAACTGATTATAATGGCAAGAATACTGAACAGGGTAGCCAATCCCCCCACCTGTTCCTCTGCTCTGAATTTGCTCATAAACTGGTCTTCTGCAAAGTAATACTCAAACGGATGACCTGGATTTACTTCTTTGAAAATGCGTTCCATCTCCGAAATAGCAGTGCCAACGGCTACCTCCGGGTTAAGACGGACAAAGACATAGCTGTAGAACCCCGTATAGCGGGTAGGAAACAGGATGAGAGGCACGGGTTCATCAAATGGCGAGCCTTTAATCATATCTTTTACCACACCTACAACCTCGAAACTGGATTGATCATTGAATGCGTTTTTTGACAGAATCTGCTGCCCAACCGGATTTTCGAGGCCAAATGCTTCTGCCGCAGATTCACTGATGATAATTGCATTCTTCTCGTCTCCAAACTCCCGGTTAAAATCTCTTCCATCCGCCAAATCCCATTTTGTAGCTTTTCCATACTCCGGACTCACAAAAATGGTATTGAAGTAGACGGGTACTTCTTCTGTGTTTTCTGTTCGGAAACCTCCGTTACTTCCAAGGGTATTCGTTAATGGATAGTTAGACATCCCCATTTCTTCGACCACCCCGGATGCGATGAGTTCACTTCTAAGTAACTCTGCATTATCTGCAAACGACTGACTTCTGGCAATCAATGTGACCAATCCTTCTTTTTCATACCCTGTTGGTCGGTCTTTTGCGTACTGAATTTGTTTGTCGATGGTCAGGGTACTTATGATCAATACAATGGAGATCGTAAATTGAAAGACAACCAGACCCTGACGAAAACGTGTATTGGCCCTCCCCTGGCGCAGTTTACCTTTAAGCGCGTTGATCGGTGAATAGGAGGAAAGAAAAACAGCCGGATACCCTCCTGCCATCAGCGCTACCATACCACAAAACCCTATGCAGCATAACCAAAACCAGGGGTTTGCCCATTGACCAAGAATCTCTTTTCCCGAAAGTGCACTGAAGTAGGGAAGCAGAGCATACACGATGATAAGAGAAATCATTAATGCACCTAAAGCATACATAAACGACTCCATCAAAAACTGCCCAGCTACTTCTCCCCGCATGGAACCCATGGCTTTACGAACTCCAACTTCCTTTCCTCTTTTCTGGAATTGAGCCGTGTTCAGGTTCATGAAATTAATGCAGGCTATGAGCAGAATAAAAATACCAATGGTTGTGTAAAGACGAATGAACTGTATTCTCCGGCTGGTAACTTGTATCCCATCTTCAAAAGTGGAGTTTAAATGCCAGTCTTTCATGGGTAAAAGCAGGAGATCTCTTTTTCTGTCACTCTCATCCTGAATATTGTTAATGACATCTTTTATAGCGGCAGAAGCATTGGAAACAGATACTCCCTCTTTCAACAAGGCAAACATCTTCACATTGTAGTTATCCCATACATAGGGGTTCTCCTTATTGTACACCAACGATAAGGGCAGGAAGTACTGAGCACCTCCCAGTGTTGAGTTATCCGGTAAATCCTCATAGATACCCTGTACGATCAAGTCTACTCTAGTATTAACGCGTACTGTTTTTCCCATGGGATCTTCGGTACCAAACAGCTTTCGCCCCATAGATTCCGACAGGATGATATTGCTTGGATTTTCCAGTGCATTCCGTGTTCCGGCCAGCATGTTTAGCGTAAACAGGTGAGGAGCATCTTCCTGGAAAAAATATCCCGTTTCATTAAAGGTCCGCTCGTTATACGTAATCAGTTGATTATTGGGCCGGTAAAAGGTCATCGTAACGTCCTCAAACAAATGGGGGTAGCTTTCAGTTAGCTCCAAACCCAATGCACCTGGCACTGCACTACCTACAGAGATGGAACTCGGGGTGATGTGTTTCCGGTATACCTGAACCAGCCGGTCGTAATGCTGATGGTGTTTGTTGAAGGAGTACTCATCAAAGATCCAGAGCCCGATAAAGATAGAAACCGTCATTCCGAGCGCCAGTCCCCCGATATTGATCAGTGAAAACGTCTTGTTTTTAAAAACGGTGCGGAGGCTTATGATAATGTTATGTCTGAACATGATAAAAAACATGGGGGTTGAACGGATGTGTTTAAGAGCGAATGGACGCATGTAATTGATGACCTGGAACCAATAGTTAAGCACCGCCCTGGCTTTGGAATGCTCCTTAAGAACATGAAGAAACTGTTCTTCAAGGTCTCCGGATACTTCTTCTCTTAACTCGTGCTTCAGAAAGAAATACAGGAGGTGAGTGGCCAGTTTGGGGGGCTTCTGGTCCATCTTACCCGATGTGGTATTTGAAGCCCGCAAATGCAGGGAAACGATTCCACAGAGAAAGCTTTACGTCTCTTGAGATTTCCAGGGCACGATAACCGGCGCCGGTAATTTCATAAATTCGTTTTCTGCGTCCTCCGCGCTCAGATGTGGGTTGCCCCATTGCTGAGGTCAAAAATCCTTTTTCACTGAGCCGGTTAAGGGTAGAATGTACAGCGCCAATCGAAACCTTACGCTGAAGCTGTGTCTTGAATTCTTCTGAGATTTTAAAGGCGTATGCCTCTTCACCGAGAATGCCAACAATCAGAAGTACTGTTTCTTCGAAGTCGCCGAGTTTACTTTCTTTCATATGTTACTAATTTGTAGAACAAATATAGAAAATTGGATTAGTTCTACAAATAAGAAAGAAATAAGTTACATCCTTCAATCATTCTACAGATACTGAGCCTGGGATGGGTTTGTTTTAAGACCACCGGATAGATACTTTCATCCCGACAAGAAAGACGCTAAACCTACCGTCCTATCATTACAAAACCGTACTTAGTGGTATTCCTTGCTTAATGAGTGAACTAGAGCGTTACATTCAATCAAAAGTGAATCTTTCTGAAGAAGAGATTCGCGAAATTGTACAGGCTTTTGAAGAAACCACCTTCAAAAATGATCAGGCCATCATTCAAAAAGGGCAGTATGTGACCAAGTATTTTTTCATCGCAACAGGTGGAGTACGAATCGTAATAGAAACACCTGAAAGAGAAATCACAGCCTGGTTAATTTTTGAGAACCACTTTTTTTCCGATCTGGAAGCACTACGGTCAGGACAGGTATCAAGGGCAAAAATGGTTGCTATAGAGGATACCAGGATTTACAGCATTGATGCGCATACCATGCATGCGTTTTATAACCGATTCCCACAATGGCAGGCCTTCGGCCGTAAAATGATGGAGGATGCCTTTCTTACCGTTGTTGACTCTCTCATCTCGTTCCAAACTATGGATGCAGAAGCACGCTATTTGCGCCTATTGGAGCAATCGGAGGCTATTCATCGTGTTCCTCTCAAACAACTGGCCTCCTACCTGGGCATTACGCCTAACTCTTTAAGCCGAATCCGAAGAAATATTCGCTGATCTCATTAATTACCAAATGGTAGTTTTGAGCGGCTGATTGGGCCTTAGTTTAGGATCATTTCGTGTTAAAAAACGCAACAATGATCGATATGCCTATTTCTCTACTCTGCAAATGCGGGATACTTCTGTTCCTGATATCCCTTCACCAACAGGGTCTGGCCCAGGTTACCGGTGAGGTGAATGTATTGGATCCCGATGTATTCTACATGCACTACACCCCGCCAAATGTGATAACTGATGATTTTGAATACCAGCGATTCAGCGGGAAACTGAGTGTACCGCCGTTAAAAAATGGCAGGCTCACCCTGTATAACACATTTGGATTGGATGTACACTTGTTTAACTATAAAAACAACCGACCTGAACAAAACTCTGGAGAACTAAACACCTTCTATAACCTGAATTATAGCTTGTTTGCTTCCTATGCGTTTTCGGAACGTTGGTCGGTAAATGTGTTTGCGGCCCCTTTTCTTTTATCGAACCTGGAAGGAAGTTTTGAGGAGGAAGACCTTCGATTTAACGGCACCTTCTTTATTGAGCGTAATTTCGTGCTCAAGAATGGTGGTTACATTCGATTGGGTTTAGGAACGGCGTATATAACCCTCAATGGGACAACGCAGATTACTCCTATTTCCCAGGCAAAAGCCCGGTTTAACGAACAATGGTCTATGGTACTCGGATTACCCAACACCTATGTGAAATGGGATTTCCATAAACGAAACTCCCTGAAAGGACTCTTTGATCTGAATGATTTCTCGGCCAACCTGAACGGATCTTCCTCGTTTGGCCAGGGGGTTACCGCAGACCGGGCCGTATTCACCGTTGTTTCTGCCGGGTTGGAATACAATCACTGGATCACTCAATCTTTTGGGCTTCTGCTCAGAGTAACAGGAGGATTATGGAATAGTTATGAGCTCAGAAATGAGGATAACGATACAGCGTTTACCTTTGATGATGATCTGACCCAACCCTTTGTGAGTGTGGGTATTAAGTTCAACCCGGTCCGGGAGCTGCAAAACAGGCTATTTCCATCTAATTAAATCTGAAGGCAGCCGTTAATCCTGATAACCCAAACCCTACCACTTATCCAGTTTATGCATGGTGAACGATTGGGCGGAAACGGAACGCAGAAGGGGGCTCAACATACTTTTCAGAATCCATTTTTTTGCCTTAGGATACTTCCACTTTCTTCCAAGTGTCATATTCCAATGGGCACGGCGTGTTGCGTTCTTAACGATTGTTCGCTGGGTACGATCATATGCTTTGAAAACATCCTCTGAAGATGCTCCCTGAAGTATAATATGTTCGAAACTGTTGGAAAGTGCCCACCCATCCATCCATCCGAGGTTCATACCCTGTCCCCCAACCGGACTTACAATATGTGCGGCATCACCGGCCACAACGATTCTATCTTTTGTAAAGCGTTCCGCTATAAAATGCTGCACACCAAAACTGGAAAGCATCGTAGGTGTCAAGGTGTGAAGATCATGTCCGATCCGATGGTTAATAAGGGTGGAAAAGAACTCCTGATGTGGTTCCTTTTCGTAGCCCTCTGTTTTGACCACCCAGCGTCGTTTACCGGCGGGCAGCGGAAAGCATTCCACCAAACCCTCATCAGCCAGGTAAACAGCAGCATTACTCCCAAATTCGGTATTATCCTCATAGTCTGCCATGATGTAGGTATCGGGGTAGGAACCACCTGAAAAATCGATGCCAGCCTGTGTTCTGACCTGGCTCTGCTTTCCATCACAACCTGCCAGATAGCGAGAGGTGATGGTGTTCGATTCATCACCCAACCGATAACGGGTTTCCACTCCGTGTGCTGTTTCTTCGAATTCCATAAACTCCGCATCACGAATCAGAATATCGCTTCCCAGCCGGGAGAGTTCTTCTTCCAGAATGGCCTCTGTCAGGTATTGAGGACAAACCAAAATAAACGGAAATGGAGGGGGCAACAGCTTGAATGAGATGGTACCGGCCCGTTTTGCATTTAAAAAGGCATGCCCGTTATGAACCTGTATCCCCTCCTCCAGAAAAGGTTGAACAATACCAGCTTTTTCAAAGAGCTGAAGGGAAACGGGATGTATTCCAACCGATCGTGAGCCTCCCCTGCCTTCTGTATTCTTTTCAAGAACCTTGCAGGAGATTCCTTTTTTCCGGAGACAAATGGCTAAAAACAGCCCTACAGGTCCTCCGCCAACAATGACAACATCAACCGAAACGGACATTGGGCTCCCACATCAATAATAATCGGTATAAAAATAGTCGTCGAACCGTCCAGCCCGGTGGAGCAACCTGTCGCAATTCGCGGAAGGTATAGCTTCGCCTGATTGAAATCAGTCCGTCTTTCACGATAAACGAGTTCCAGAATAATAAGCTGGCAATCGTAGCAAATAACCCGAACCCGACATCACTTCGCTCAATGTCATTAAAAATCACTTTTTGGATGGATAAAACCTCCGCATCTTGCATTAATGAGGTCAGGTCAGCGTTGTTGAGATGATGAATCACATGATTTGAAATCACTATATCAAAGCGTTTATTCTCCTTAACCAAATCCGAGGAACTACATATTCTGAATACCACATGCTCGGGAATCGTACGTTGCTCAACAAAGGTCATTGCCCGGTCGTCCATTTCTATGGCCGTGATATGAAGTGCGATGTTATCCTGTTTTGCCCATTTCGCCAGTTGAAGCGGTATATCGCCCCCACCGAATCCAATATCCAGCAGGGTTAATGGAGCGTTTTTTTCTTTGGCTAACGGACGTATCTCCCGCATGTAAATACTTCTCCATTTAGAAAGCAGGCGATTGATGATATGAAATTGTTTGTAGGTGTTGGCTAACAGGTGAGGATCACAATCATCACGATCCATGTACTCCACTAACTCCGGCTGCCGGTTGTTCAGGAAGATCGGCATCAGGCCACCTCAAACAACCCGCTTTCGATGGTTAGACCGGGGCCAAATGCCATGGGTACTACTTTTGAACCAGATTCAGGATTGGAATCCATAAGCTCCTTCAGTACAAACAGCACCGTTGCACTACTCATGTTCCCATGTTTGGCTAACGTTGATCGGGATGCCTCCAATTTAGCGGGCTTAACCTCGAAGGATTGCTCTACTTTATCTAAAATCGCTCTTCCACCAGGATGCACGGCCCAGTAATCCACATCATCCAGATTGAGATTGTATTGCTGAATAATGGGTGTGACCACTCCTTCCAGGTTCTCTTCGATAATGGACGGCACATACGTTGAAAGCACCATATCAAACCCGGTATCCCCGATATTCCAGGCCATATCCTTCTCACCTTCCATTGCCAACGTGGATGCAAAGTGCTGCACCTGTAGGTGAGTTTTTGGTGATGGTTTGGCCGAGATGAGTACACCGGCTGCGCCATCCCCGAATACAGAACAGGAAAGCAGGCTGTCAACATCTGTTTTCCCCTGAAAATGAAGGGTACATAACTCACAACAAACGATCATAACCACAGCATTTGGATCTGCTTTACAAAAAGCTTCAGCCATTTTCATCGCGGGAAAAGCTGCATAACATCCCATAAATCCAACATGGAACCGCTGGGTAGCCGGGGATAATCCCAGGGATTTTACCAACTCATAATCGGGTCCGGGGGCATAAAATCCGGTACAGGAAACCGTGACTACATGCGTGATTTCTTCTTTTTTAATGTGAGGGTTATTCGACAGTAAATGTTCACCCACCTGAGTGAATAACAACCGGGATGCTTCGGTATAACGTACATTGCGTTGTGCCGTGCCGGGTACTTTAATATGATCCACCCCATTCAGAAAGAAGCCCCCTTCTCCCTCTGGTGTAAAATCATCGAGGACAGAATGCCGGGTTTCTATGCCGGATTGACTATAGATACGATGAATGATTGCCTGTGTTTTCCGATCAGCATTCAGGCGGGATTTCATCACATCCCGGATATGAGATTGAGCATTATGATACTGCGGTACAGCAGTCGCAATGTCGTGGATAGATACCGGCATGGCGGAGAATGAATTACAGTCTTGGTGGTTTTAACCAACAGAGCAGTCCGTTCATTCGGATATCACCAAAGAGATATCGATTTGTATGGATTGTTCAATCCGGGTTTTCTTTCTAGAGAGGAAGCTTTACTTTACGAAAAATCAACCTGATGGGATATACATACACACGTTGTATTGTTTGGATGAGATGGTTTTCAAGATATGCGTGATGTATGCCGGGATATCATTTGAAGTACCTGCTTCACATAGTATTAATCATCCTTTTTTTATTACCCTCTGTAATAAAAATGATGGTATATGCTGATTTCTGCATGCACCATGAGGTTGTGATTATGGAATATTGCGAAAACAGCCATGATCCGGACTCGGATTGCGATGGCGTATGCCATCTTGAGAAACAGATGCATAAAACCCATACTCCCTCAGATAACGCTTTTCCAATTGTACTCTCATCCATTTCTGAACTCCGGGTTTTTATCCATACACCGTCCGTTGAATCATGGACCCGCCCGGGTGGCGAGCGCTTATCAAGAGCCTCTACCGCAGATTTTTTCTATTCTAACGATTACCTGAAACAAGTTTTTCATCCTCCGGAATATCGCCTCAGCTAAGTCCACTTAATACTCACCCCTAAACGATTGAATAGTCATTCTGGCTACTCATGAGGGGTATTTTCTATTCATTTTAAATTTCAGACAGATGCATACTACGATAAGCAGTGTACTTGCTTTTTTTGTACTTAGTATGGGCGTTTACGGACAACCTTCCAGCCAGATACGCCTGTTAGACAGAGATGACTCTATGCCGATTGCCGGTGCTTTTTTTCAATACGGGAACCAAACCGGTATTTCGGATGACGATGGAGTCCTGACGTTTCAATTTACCGAACAAGATACCATGAAGCTGTCTCATGTCAGCTATGGAGCGTGGATATGGACTCCCGAACAAACCCGTAAACTAATTCGGGAACAGATCTACTATCGTTCTGCAGAAACGCTGAACTTATACCCTATTGATGTCATTGCTGTACGGGACAACCAGCAGCCTGATGATCAACTCAGCATCGACTTTCAGGAACGCATGCAGCACGACGGTGCCGCAATTCTGGATCAGATTCCCGCATTCAGCTCCATTCGTAAGGGAGGTAACTACGGGTTTGATCCCGTTTTCCGCGGGTTTAAATACGATCAGATCAATATTGTAATGAACGGTGCACAAAGTGCTACCGCAGCATGCCCGAATAGAATGGATCCCCCAACCAGCCAAATGGCCCCCAATATGATGGCTCGGGTAGAAGTCCTTAAAGGTCCTCATGCATTACGATATGGAACCGGGTTTGGAGCAACCGTCAATTTCATTCCTTCCAATCTGCGCTTTACCAACCGGCCTGATGCCTATGGAAGGGTATCTTCGGGATATGAAAATAATGGCACCGTTTCGAGAAACGAGGCTCAGTTTGGTGTAAGTGCAAATAAATATGATGTGAGCTTTTTTGGCTCCTGGTCGCAGGGGCAGGATTACCAGGCAGGAAATGGCAATGATGTGGAATCTGATTTTACGCGGGGTAGCTTCGGAGCTAATGTTGGGGTCAAGCTAACCTCCAAACAACAACTCCGCTTTTCTTCGGTGTATAATATCGCCCGCGATGCTGACTTTCCCGCACTTCCTATGGATTTAAGAGAAGACGACACCTGGATGTTCAACGCCCGCCACGATGTCCAACTGGACCGAACCTATTTAAGCTCATGGAATACCACTGTTTTTGGCTCTTTTGTAGATCATAAAATGGATAACCTGCTTAAAGACTTAGAACCCAGAATGGCCAATAACGAAACCTTAGCGACTACCTATAACTATGGTGGGCGAACCGAAGGGAAATGGCTGTTCAAAAATTCCAAGCTATTTGCTGGCGCTGATTTAAGGGTGGAAGGAGCAGAAGGAACACGATCACGATCCTTTTTGATGGGTCCCATGGCCGGCAGAACGGTTGAGGACAACGCCTGGCAAAATGGTCAAATTTCAAAAACTGCGTTATTTGCCGAATATAGTCTCCCGGGCAAAGCTTTTAACTATTTGGTTTCCGTTCGGACAGAGTTGAACGCGGCCGATATCAGTGATCCATCCGATGGTTTTGTAGCTGCTAATGGAGAAACCCAAACCACGCAATTCAATCCCAGTATCAGCCTGGGTATCCAAAAGTCTGTTACCCCACGGTTTACTGCGGGGTTATGGTTGGGACGAGCCCAGCGAAGCGGAAGCTTAACGGAACGATACATCAACTTTTTCCCGGTAGGGCAGGACCCGTTTGAAATGCTTGGGAATCCCGGACTTGATCCTGAGGTAAACAACCAGGTGGATGTAATTATGGAGTGGAAATCGTCGCAAACGGCGCTCAATGTGGATCTTTTTGCATCCTATCTGCAGGATTACATTTCGTCACTTATTGACCCCACACTCTCACCTGTCCTGAATAACAGTCCCGGAGTGAGGCGCTATATCAACATCGATGATGTTTTTAAAACCGGGTTTGAAGTAAACTGGACACAGCAGTTTGGTTTTAATCTCCAGCACCAGCTTGGGATTGCTTATACCTACGCCCAGGACCTGGAGCGGAATCAGGCACTGCCGGAAATCCCACCTTTGGATCTTAGCTATACCCTCAGGGGCAACTATTTTGGGGATACATGGACTCCTTCCGTTACCCTACGACATGTGACCGAACAATCGCGGGTGTCGGAAGAATTCGGGGAAAATGCAACACCTTCATTTACGCTGGTAGATGTTGAGATGGAATACCGGGTCACCACATCGCTCCGTTTTATTGCAGGAGTTAACAACCTCTTGGATGAAGCTTATTTTGAGCATTTAAACCGTTCAGTACGGGGTACAAACGCTCCGATTTTTGCTCCGGGACGGAATATCTTTGCCCGATTCAGTTTTCAGTTTTAACCACATCTCCTGAGAGGGCGGTATACGCCCTCTTTTTTTCTGTATGATCTGCGTTATTCAGGCTATTCGGTTTCCACCACCGTTTTTGCCGGTTTTGTAAGCAAATGAAACCGAAGGTTATGTAATACAGCAGCTACCGAGAGCCCGGAGATTAAACCGATCCACAATCCCTGCGGACCCAGTTCCAGTTTTATACCCAACATATAGCCGGCCGAAAAACCTACTAACCAATAGGCGATAAAATTCACAAGTAATGGCACCCTGGTATCTTTTAACCCTCTGAGAGCGCCATAAGCACCTACCTGAAGTCCATCCGATATCTGGAACACACCGGCCAGAAATACCAGCGAAAGAGCAATGGTAACCACCTCAGGATCGTCGGTGTATAATCCAATGATGTATTCCGGGAGGGTAAATAAAAGGGCTGCGGTACAGCACATGATCGCCGTACAAAGTGCAATCCCAACGAATCCCCGATGCCTGGCCTTTTCCATAGAACCCTGCCCCAGAGAATATCCCACCCGCTGGGATATGGCCATCGACAATCCAAAGGGGATCATGAACATCGTGGCAGCAATATTAATGGATATCTGGTGGGCAGCCGCCGTTTTTACACTTAAGGTACCCATCAGCACGCTAATAGAGGCAAAAAGCAATACTTCCAATGAAGAACTCATGCCGTTTGGAAGACCGACCCGCAAAATTTCCCTAATCGTTGCCCATTCAGGTCCCTTGGTTCGTTTAAAAATCTGAAAGCGCTTGAACGGCACAAAACGATAGGTAAAGAGCAAAAAGGCGATTGCTCCAAATGTATTCACGATAGAGGTTGCATAGCCGGCACCTACCGCCCCAAGGGCCGGGAACCCAAGTTTTCCGTACATCAGTACCCAATTAGCAAACACATTCACTCCCAAACTGGCCGCTGCGATGTACATAGCCGGACGGGTAACCGACAACCCCTCACTAAAAAACCGTACCCCGGCATACAGAAGTAATGGAAGTACTCCCCAGGAAAGAGCATCCAGGTAATCATCAGCTAAAGGGATAATGTCGGGCGTAACCCCCACCCAGATCATGACCAGGTCCAGGTTCCTGATCAAGAGAATGGCTGGCAGGGTGAGAAAGCCGATCATCCAGAACAGTTGCCGGGCACTTTTTCCAATTTCCTCAAACGACCGCGCTCCCAGGTGATGAGCCACTACGGGGTTAACCGCCAGTAAAATGCCAAAACAAAAGACCCCAACCGGGATATAGAGCGCATTACCAATGGCCACAGCCGCCAGATCAAGAGCCGATAAATTACCGGCCATCATGGTATCGACCACGTTTAACCCCATGCGCATCAACTGAGTAGCAACAATAGGGCCTCCGATAGCAGATAAGGTTTTTACTTCGTGCAGGGGACGAAAAGGAGAAATGGACATGTACTAAAGCTACAAAGAAGTAAAAGTTTTTATTCTTGAAGAATTGGTTGAATGAACTCCTATTTTCAGGAAATAACTCCCTTGTCTTGAATTAGTATATTAGGTATACTTGGTATAACATTCTGCCATTAACATCCTAACACGAGTTTAACAACAGGGAACATTCAGTCTACATGAAAGCGCTTCTATCTTTATTCCCTGTTTATCTTCTTTTAGTGATTTCCGGGTGTTCCGGAGCCTCTAATCCCACCATCAAACTCGGTCATGCGTTAGATACCTCACACCCTGTTCACAAAAGCATGGTGTACATGAGCGAGCTGGTGGAACAACGGTCGAACGGTGAGTTGAAAATTGAAATCTATCCTTCCCAGCAACTGGGCACGGAACGGGAGCTGGTAGAATTATTACAAATTGGGAGTGTGGGCATCACCAAAGTAGCATCCACCACCCTTGAAAACTTTGCACCTTCTTACCAGGTATTTGGAATACCCTTTATCTTCAGGGACGATGAACATCGGTTTAATGTACTGGAAGGTGCCATTGGACAACAGGTGTTAGAAGATGGCGAAGACTATTGGTTTCGTGGATTATGCTATTATGATGCCGGATCGCGGAGCTTTTACACCAAAGAAAAACCGGTAATGACTCCGGATGACCTTGACGGACTAAAAATCCGGGTAATGGAATCGAGATCAGCAATGGAAATGGTGTCCACCCTGGGTGGTTCTCCAACCCCGCTTGCCTGGGGGGAGTTATATACCGCACTCCAACAGGGAGTTGTTGATGGTGCGGAAAACAACGCACCCAGTTTCTATTTGTCGAGGCATTACGAGGTCAGCAAGTATTATACCATCAATCAGCATACAGCCGTACCCGATGTACTCATCATCAGTACGCACATCTGGAATTCGCTGAGTGAAGAGCACAAGCAGATTCTTCAGCAGGCCGCCCTTGAATCGGCAGAATATCAGAAAACACTATGGGCCGAGGCCAGCGCTGAAGCTCTTGCTGCTGTAAAAGAAGCAGGTGTGGAAGTGATTTACCCGGATAAAACCCCTTTCCAGGAAAAAGTAGCACCCATTTACCAGAAGTATGAAAACGACCCGGTGATTGGGGACCTCATGAAACAAATTCTGGAGCTGGAATAATGGGTACGCTTAAAACAGCGATCGATGCGGTGTTGAAACAGCTCATCATTGTTGTGATGGGTGTTCTTTTGCTGGACGTGATCTGGCAGGTCGCTACCCGATTTGTGCTGAACAACCCAAGCTCGTTTACCGACGAACTAGCCCGGTACCTGCTGGTTTGGCTGAGTTTGCTTGCCGGGGCATATGCACTGGGCCAACGCCTTCATTTATCCATCGATTTATTTGCCAATCGGTTTTCGCGGAAAACCGAACTCTGGCTGGATAACCTGGTTCAACTGCTTATGTTCATTTTTTCCTTTTCTGTATTGATCATTGGTGGTTCCAGGCTGGTTTGGATTACGCTCTACCTGGATCAGACCTCTGCTGCACTTAAGGTACCGCTGGGATATGTGTACACGGTTGTACCCCTGAGTGGACTCATCATGTGCTTTTATTGTCTCTTTTTTATGGTGCAAAATGTCCGGGATATACGAAAAGGCACATCCCATATCGACAAACAAAACCCGGGAGATATCATTACCTAAGCTTATGGATTTAACCGGTGCTCTCGTTCTCGTTATCATTTTTGTTATTCTTTTGCTGCTCCGGGTGCCTATCGCATTTAGCATTGGCATCTCAACGCTCGCTACGATTTTAGTCAGTGTGGAAAGCCTCGCTGCTTTGACCACCGTAGCTCAGCGCATGACCACCGGCCTGGACAGTTTTACCCTTTTGGCTATCCCCTTTTTCATCCTGGCCGGCCAAATTATGAATCGGGGAGGGATTGCTCAACGCCTCATTAATCTTGCTAAGGTATTAGTCGGGATGTTGCCCGGGGGATTGGCGTATGTGAATATTATATCCGCCATGCTATTTGGTGCTATTTCGGGTTCCGCTGTAGCTGCTGCCTCGGCTATCGGCGGAGTAATGACTCCCCAGATGGATAAAGAAGGATATGATCGGGAGTATAGCGCAGCTGTAAATATTACGTCTTCCACCATGGGCTTACTTATCCCGCCCAGCAACGTGCTTATTGTATATTCGCTGGCCAGTGGCGGGCTTTCTATTGCAGCTTTATTTCTTGCCGGCTATTTGCCCGGTATCCTGGTTGGACTCGGGTTAATGGTGGTTGGAGGCGTCATTGCGATCCGTCGTAAATACAAAACCGGTGAACGTGTCCCTCTTAAAGAAGCAGCCCTTCGATTCCTGGATGCGATTCCCAGCCTGTTTCTCATCATTCTTGTAATCGGGGGAATCATCGCGGGTATTTTTACCGCTACCGAAGCGGCCGCTATTGCCGTACTCTATGCTTTCATTCTGGCCTTTGCGTACAAAGAGATGAAAATCGCAGATATCTCTCAGGTACTTTTTGAGTCGGCCAAGACAACCGCCATTGTAATGTTGCTTATTGGTACTTCCATCGCCATGAGCTGGATCCTTTCCTACGAAAATATTCCACAAGCTTTGACGGCCGCTATCATCGAATCGTTCGACAGCCCGATCGCCGTACTGCTGATCATCAACCTGATTTTACTGTTCGTGGGTGCCTTTATGGATATTACACCCGCCATACTCATTTTTACCCCCATCTTTTTACCCATCGCCATCGAACTGGGCATCGACCCCATTCACTTTGGCATTATTATGGTATTTAACCTGATTGTGGGACTATGCACACCTCCTGTAGGTACTATTTTGTTTGTAGGGTGTTCGGTTGCCGAAGTCCCTATCACAAAAGTAATTCGTCCCTTACTACCGCTGTTTGCCGTGATGATTGTTTGTCTGGCTCTGGTAACCTTCATCCCTGAAATCAGCCTGTTCCTACCTGAATTCTTTGGTTATTAAACTGCCTGTTATGAAACCCTCTATCCTCTTTTCCCTTTGTTCGATCCTCCTTTTCACTGGCTGTTCAGAACCGGCTTCCATTGAGTTACAGGTTGCAAATCCCGGTCAATACGATCAGGCCAAGGCTCCGGTTTCCATTTCGCTGGCTGAACTGGGTGACCTTCCGGCCGCGTTTGAGATCGTGGACGATTCGGGTGTATCCATACCCTACCAACTCGATGATTTAAATGGAGATGGCACCACCGATGTATTGTTTACTCTGGTGAGTATTACTGCAAACAGTACCTCTACGCTTTCTATCCGTGCTGTGGAAACCATGCCTACATTCCCCACTCAAACCGATGCTGTAATCAAGGTGCGGGAACAACCGGATCCTGAAAGCATGCAGCTGGGAGACGATTTTGAGCGGGTGGATTCCTACACCGAGCCCTTTAACTTCACCCAGGATAATGGCCTTATCTACCTGGAAGGGCCTGCCTGGGAATCCAATTTAGTTGGGTACCGTTTCTATTTCGATGATCGGAACCGGTTTGATATTTTCGGAAAATCCACTGAAGAACCTGCTTTAGGTTCTATTACGGAGAACTATCATGCCCTTGCCGATTGGGGAGCCGATATTCTTAAAGTGGGTTCTTCCCTGGGGATGGCATCCCCCGCATTGTACGAAAATAACACCCTTGAATTGATCGAGCGTACCGGAACCAACCGGGTCGAAGTAGTAACCAACGGGCCTTTACGATCAATTTTGAGAGTATACCATCCTGAATGGAAAACGCAAAATCACACACTGAACGCGGTTACTGAGTTAGAGATTCATGCTCATCACCGATACACCGAACTTCGGCTAAACGTAGATGGAGCTGACAAAGATCTCCCCTTTGCCACCGGGCTGATTCGCCACCCCGATGCGGCACAATTTGTTGAATTGGAAATTGACAATAGCAAAGCAGGCTATACCTGGGGGGTGCAATCCGACCAGGGCCATACCTTAGGCATGGCCGTGATGGTACCCGGTGAGTTTGAGCCCTCCATTTCAGATGCAGACCCTGAGAGCCATCTTATCCCTTTTACCAGTAAAAACGGAGCCATCCGATACCGGTTTTTAGCCGCATGGGAACTGGAACCCCAATCGGTAAGAATAGAGGATGAAGCCGCATTTCGTGAACTGGTAAAAGAAGAAAATGTACTGATGACCCAACCTGTAACGATCACACGATTAAATCCATGAATCTGTTTTCACTTGAAGGAAAAACGGCCGTTGTAACCGGAGCCAGCCGCGGACTTGGACAGGCCATGGCAATAGCCCTGGCTAAAGCAGGAGCGCAGGTTGTATGCTCCAGCTCGCGGGAAGGAGGATGTTCTCAAACAGTGTCAGGAATAGAGGCTCTGGGTAGAAATGCCTGGGATATTCCGGCAAATCTAACGGAACGAGAAGCCATTGATCGTTTCGTTCATACCGTGTTTTCAACTGTAGAAGAGGTGCATATCCTGGTGAATAATGCAGGCACGATCACCCGGCACCCGGCCCATGAATACCCTCTGGATGAGTGGGATATGGTACTCCAGGTTAATCTTTCTTCACTCTTCCATTTATGCCAGTCTTTTGGAGCTCCCATGCTGGAACGTAAGTCAGGCAAGATCATCAATACGGCCTCGTTGCTGACTTTTTCGGGCGGGATTACTGTACCCGCTTACGCAGCCAGCAAGCATGGCGTTGCCGGAGTTACAAAGGCTCTTGCTAACGAATGGGCAGCGCATAATGTACAGATTAATGCGATTGCACCCGGATACTTCCGGACAGATAACACCCAGGCTTTGCAGGACAACCCGGTTCGGAATGAACAAATTCAGGGACGAATACCCGCTGGTCGCTGGGGAGAACCCGACGATCTGGGCGGAGCAGCCGTGTTCCTGGCGTCAGCAGCAAGCGATTATGTAAACGGCCACGTGCTCACGGTAGACGGTGGCTGGATGGCCCGCTAAGCAGGCAATGCAAAGCATATTCATGGTTTAACTATTCAATTCATTTTCTCAAACGTATGGTAACTCCACAAACTATAGGCGAACACCGAACCGGAGAACATAAAACCGACACCGACCGAAGATTTGATGCCAAAGTTCAGATTCCCCTGAAGAACGATGCACGATTGGTGGAAACATTCGATGCCCTCCCGGTTATGAACAAACGCGAAGAAATTATTACAGCTAACAATTCAACGTTCCAGTTTCTCAGACTGGCACGCATCGTACTCCATGCTAAGCAGGATGGTTTTGCTCCAGTTGAGGTTGCATTAGGCAATGAAGAAGCGGCATTCTATGTAAACCGTGGCTCTGCTATTATGACCGTAAATGGTGAGTCTATGGAGTTAGGAAAGGGCGATGTACTCTATGTGGGCATACAGCAGACCGTAACGATTTCCTCCAACGACTGGTGTGATGTAAGTGAGTTCAAAGCCGTACAGTGTACAACGTCTTACCCTGTGCAGCTTATCAGACACACCGATATTGAAGGCACAGAACTCGCAGCCGACTTAGGCACGAAACGCCCCATGACCGAGCGTACGGTATTTAAACTGATTGATGGAGCCAATGTACAAGCCTGCCGGTTGCTGTTTGGTGATACCTACCTGAAGCATGCCGGCGGTGTGGGAAGCTATCCTCCTCATTTTCACGGACCCGACGGGCCGTTCGGATATGGGGCCGAAGCAAAAGAAGAAATCTACCATTTCCGGGTACAATCCACCATCGACGGTGACACCCCATATGTGCTACAGAACTGTTCTCAACCCGGTGAAGACGTTGGGATATACACACATATTTTTGACGAACACGCCATTAACGTAACACCCGGCTACCACGACACCATTGCACCACCGGCTATAGAATTTATGTTCACCTGGTGCTTGGCGTCCTTTACCGAAGGGCACCGGGACTGGTCTCAGGTGTTGAATAAGCCTGGCTACGATAATGAATGGTGAGGAATTATCACGTAGTCAAAAGCCATTGAACCTGCCTAAACTTTCATTATCACACTTCTCTGAGTCTCCATCCCAAACCGATGGATCTCTTGTAACTGCGCCTTCTCAGCTGTTGGAGTTACCTGAACGGGTCATCCAGTTTGGGACCGGGGCTTTTCTGAGAGGTTTTGCCGACTTTTTTATTGATCAGGCTAATCGAAATGGTCGTTTTAACGGTCGGGTCGTGGTCGTCCAATCCACAAACAGTACGCGAAGCCGGCCGCTCATTGAACAAGATGGGCTTTACACGGTGGTTGTGAAAGGTATTGAGCATCGTAAAGAAGTGAATGAACCACGGGTGGTTTCCGCGTTCAGCCGCATCATATCGTCTATCGGGCAATGGGAACAGGTGCTGGATGCAGCCCGTCAGCCTGGTATTGAGTTTATCATTTCCAATACCACAGAGGTAGGAATCCGTTTTAATGAACATGATAAGCTCCGGGAAAACGCTCCGGATGAATTCCCGGCAAAACTCGCACTGATGCTACATGCACGGTTTAATGCCTTTAATGGCGATCCGGAAAAAGGCTGGACCATACTTCCCTGTGAGCTTATAAAGAATAATGGCGATGAGCTGAAACGTTGTGTGATCGCATATGCCAACCTCTGGGAACTGGGTGAGAATCTTATTAACTGGATTGAAACCGCAAATACCTTCTGCAATACCCTTGTTGATCGTATTGTGCCCGGAACTCCTGCCTCACAGGAATTTGAAGACGTGAAGCAAGAGTTGGGGTATTCCGATGATATGCTCATTGAAGCCGAGCCGTATAGTTTATGGGCTATACAGGGTGATTCTGCTCTGAAAGAGCATCTCGGCCTTTCAGAAGATAACCCATCGGTGGTGATTGATGAGGATATCACCTCGTACCGGGAGCTGAAAATTGGGCTACTCAATGGTGGACATACCCTCACGGTTCCTATCGGGTTTTTACTCGGTCTGGATACGGTGCTGGATAACATGAGGCATCCGGGATTATCAACACTGATTCACCGCCTGCTTCATGAAGAAATAGCTCCCAGCCTGCCGGTTGAGCCAGAGCGGGCAGCATCTTTCGCTGATAGTGTGATGGAGCGCTGGAAAAACCCGAATATTGAACATTTGCTGCTCGATATTACCTTCCAAAGTACCAATAAAATGAGGAACCGGGTGTTGTTAAGTTTATACAGGTACTATGAGAAATTCGGTCAGTTTCCTCCCTTGATGGCATTTGGCTTTGCCTGCTACCTGCAGTTTATGCATGGTGTAAAAGTGAAAGACGGCACTGTGTTTGGAGAGCGGGATGGAAGCTTATACAAAATCAACGATATGGAAGCGGAGTTTTTCTATAAGCTGTGGCCTCAGGCCGACCTGAGTTCACCCCGTGCTCTTCGGAGATTCGTACGTTCCGTGCTTTCCCGTGATGATTTATGGGGGAGGAAGCTAAACGAGCTGAATGGCTGGTCCACGGCCGTTTCAAACGCGCTCTTCGATATTTTAACTACATCTCCTGAACAAGCATTGGAGAAAGTTCTTGGACAGGAAAATATCGTAATTTCTGACCCTCCATCATGACACCTGACGTGCTTTGAAATGCCCCATAAGCACATGGTAAACAGAACATGCATGTAACGAATAACAACAATGAATAGAAGCCAGATCGTACAACAGATTGAAGATAATGCAGCCATAGCTGTATTACGATTACCCACCCCGGAAGACGCCCTTCCCGTGACGGAAGCTTTGCTGGAAGGTGGGGTCAAATCCATTGAAATCACCCTCTCAACACCCAACACATTTGAGGTTATAGAAACCATTTCCACTCATTTTAAGGACGACGCCTTAGTTGGAATTGGCTCGGTTACTCAACCCGAACAAGCGCGGAGGGCCATCGAAGCCGGAGCCATTTATGTGGTCAGCCCGGTATTCAAGCCCGATGTAATTGCTAAAGCGCATCAGCTTGGTGTAGCGGCCATACCTGGTGGCTTCACGCCTACCGAGATTCAGCTCGCGTATGAAGCAGGAGCTGATATCGTGAAAGTGTTTCCTGCCGATGTGGTTGGTATCCCCTTTTTTAAAGGAGTAAAAGCTCCTTTGCCTCATCTCAAGTTGATCCCGACCGGTGGGGTTACCCTTACCAACGCCGGAGACTGGCTTAATGCAGGTGCCTGTGCAGTAGGCCTGGGCAGCGCACTGATCGATAAACAGGCCATTGCCGAAAAGAATTATTCCAAACTCACTCAAAATGCAAAACTCCTGATGGATACCATCCGTCAGTCTAAATCATCTTAACCATGAACAAACACGTTGTTACTTTTGGTGAAATTATGCTGAGACTGGCCACTCCTGGCTTTTCCCGGTTTGTACAGGCGCAGGAAATGGGAGCTACCTATGGTGGTGGAGAAGCAAATGTAGCCGTCGCTCTATCCAACTTTGGATTGGAAAGTACATTTGTAACCAAAGTTCCTGCCCACGAAATCGGACAGGCCGCCGTAAACCAGGTTCGTAAATTCGGGGTGCATACCGATTACATCATCCGTGGTGGTGACCGATTGGGCATTTACTTCCTTGAAACCGGGGCCAGCCAGCGGGCTTCCAAAGTCATTTACGACCGGGCCAATTCCTCCGTTACCCAAATGACAGCCGATGAAGTGGATTGGGATGCCCTGTTTAACGGGAAAGACTGGTTTCACTGGACAGGGATAACTCCTGCCCTGGGTACCAAAGCACAGCATGCGGTTAAAGCCGCCTGTATTGCTGCAAAAAGCGCCGGTGTAACCATCAGCTGCGATCTGAATTTCAGAAGCAAGCTTTGGACTACAGAAGAAGCACAGGCGGTAATGAATCCGTTAATGGAATATGTGGATGTGTGCATAGCCAACGAAGAAGACGCCGACAAAAGCCTGGGCTTAAAGGCAGGTACAACCGATGTTGAGTCCGCCGAGCTGGATGAGGAAGGCTATGTTTTGCTGGCTAAAAAGCTCAAATCGCAGTACGGTTTTGACACCGTAGCTATAACGTTACGGGAAAGTTTCTCAGCCAGCCGTAATGGTTGGAGTGCTCTTCTGCATGACGATAAGGATTGTGTAACTCCAACCCGGTCTACACAATATGACATCCAGATTGTTGACCGTGTGGGTGGTGGTGATTCATTTGCCAGTGGATTGATTTATGGATTAATCACGAAAGCAAATACCCGCGAAGCACTCGAATTTGCCGTTGCCGCTTCCTGTCTCAAACATACCATACCGGGCGATATGAACCTGGTTTCCGTAAGCGAAATCGAAAAGCTGATTACAAGCGGAGGTGGTGGCCGGGTAGAGCGGTAAGCGACCTCATGAACCTGAACCGAAGAGCATACCTTAAAACAGCCTTTTCCGCCTTGGGAGGGGCTGTATGTGTTCCACTGCTGAGCCGGGGCAGGTTCATACAAAGAGGGGAGTCGGATACCAGCTCCGATATGAACACCCTCATTTACGAAAACCCGTTTTCTCACCCCGATGATGTGGCTGATTTTATCCTGGAGGGTTCTGCTCATCTCACGTTTGAGCGTCAGCGCCTTCGGATGCAAAATGCACTTCCCCTTTCGGCCGGCAAACGTGCTCATTTTGTATTCTGGTGCCCCGAAGACTTCCCCGGACAGATCCGGGTAACCTGGGACTTTTATCCCATCGAAGAACCTGGTTTGGCCATGCTTTTTTTTGGAGCCGCCAACCTGGAAGGAGGTTCCATTTTCGATCCTTCACTTTCCGCCCGGGATGGACAGTACAAACAATATCACAGCGGGGAGCTGAACACGTATCATATTTCCTATTTCAGACGGAAACAGGTTACCGAGCGTGCTTTTCACATCTGTAATCTCAGAAAAAGTAAAGGATTTCATTCCGTTGCCACCGGTGCCGACCCCATTCCGTCGGTCGTGGATGCACAACCTCCCTACCGTATGGAACTGGTAAAAGATCGGGGAGTTATTCGATTCT
This sequence comes from Bacteroidota bacterium, assembly GCA_039819115.1. Taxonomy (GTDB): domain Bacteria; phylum Bacteroidota; class Rhodothermia; order Balneolales; family Balneolaceae; genus JBCBST01. Next base: position 39,512 of record JBCBST010000002.1, on the reverse strand, counting down.
CTATCAACGAGTTACCGGTTCTTCACTGGACAGATGACGGTTCTTCTTATGGTCCGATATTGGGAGGTGGAAAAATCGGTTTCCGCCAAATGGCGCCTTTAGTTGTTGAATACGCTAACTTTAAGGTGTATACTTCATAGGCTTTCACGTCTGAGAGGTGGATTTGAGTAGGATTATTGAGTATATTAGGTATATTAACTTCGTAGATTCCTATGCCGATAGATTTTCAGAAATCAACACCACTGTATGTCCAGATTATCGAAGACATAAAGAGCAGGATTGCCTCGGGTGTGTTGAAAGAGGGAGAACAGCTTAAATCGCATAAGCTCCTAGCTGAAGAATACGATGTAAGCCTGATAACCATCAAAGGAGCCCTATCTACCTTAATTGATGAAGGCTATCTGTACAGCAGAGTAGGTAAAGGAACGTTTGTAGCGGCCCCACCTCAGGTGATGCAAACGACTGGGATAAATTCCATCGGATTGGTTTTACAGGATGTGAAAAACCCGTTCTTCTCCCAAATTGCCCATACGGTGGAAGATACGGCGTACAACAAAGACTATACGGTACTTCTGTCGAATAGTGCAAACCAGGCCAATAAAGAGGAAGGGCAGATCGAGAACTTCAAACGGATGGGAGTAAAAGGGATGATTATTGCTTCCCTGATCAAAGAAGCCCATGCACCCGAAGTGGTCCGCTCGCTGCATGAGCAGAATTTCCCATATGTAATGGTTTCCTACACTTCTGATGAGGACATCTGGTATGTGGGCTCTGATCATAAAAAAGGGGCGTACATGGGTACCGCTCATTTGATTTCCCTTGGTCATGCAAAAATCGGATATCTGAACAGTCCAAGAGAGAATGCACTGGGTGATGTACGACAGATTGGCTATCGGAAAGCATTAGCCGATTACGGTTTGGAATTCCGATCTGATTATGTACTCCGCACCATCAATGATGATGTGCATAAAGATTATGGTTCCGGAGTAGGGCTGGCCAACATGTTCCACGAAATGGATGATAAGCCCACCGCCTTTTTCTCCTACAACGATTTATCGGCTATTGGTTTCATCCGTAGAGTAATGGAATTAGGCTATAGCGTACCGGATGATGTGGCCATTGTTGGATTTGATGACATCCAGCAAGCTGAGTTTGCCCCGGTTCCTCTTACCACCATCAAACAGGATGTGGAACGCATTGGGCAGTTAGCCATTGATAAGCTTATCCATCGTATCGAAGGCGATGACGAACAGCTTATCCATCGCACCCTGATCACCCCAACACTGGTTGTCCGCGATTCCTGCGGAGCCAAAAAAGCCGAGGTGGCTTAGGGTTCTTTCAGATTTCGCTTCCTTTCGATTACAAAATTCTGTTCTTTAGGATAACACAGTATCAAAGCCGTAAACATGAAAGAGATAACTCTACGTGTGCCCGATCAGAAATTCGATATGTTCATGGAATTCATTCAAGAGCTTGGTCTTGAGGTAGCACCCGATATGCGTGAGATACCTGAGGAACATCAAAAAATTGTGTTGGAGCGGTTGAAGACGTTAAAAGAAGAAGACGTCATTTCCTGGGAAAGTGCCCGCAGCTCTTTTCGTTTTAAAGAGGGATAAATGGAACTGGCCTTAGATATAGACAAACGGGCCGTTCAGGATATTCAGGAAGCAATTAATTACTACGAGGATCAAGAGATCGGACTTGGCAAAGAGTTTGAGGAATATGTAAACAACACACTAAACAAACTTAAACTAAGCCCATACTATCAAATCCGTTATCAGGATATTCGGTGTTTACCATTACAAAAGTATCCTTTTATGGTGCATTACCGAATTGAAGAAAAACACCGTAGGATTTTAATCATCGCTGTTTTTAACACCTTCAGAGATACTAAAATCTGGAAAGATCGTACCAGATAACTTCGTTTTAGTTTTATTGCAAATTCAATACATAGCTACGACGTCGCTAACTTATACGCTTTACCAACTTATCCATCGCACCCTGATCACCCCCACACTGGTTGTCCGCGATTCCTGCGGAGCCAAAAAAGCCGAGGTGGCTTAGGCAGTATCACGCTCAGAAACGGAAAAAATCGGGTTAGAAATTAGCATATATCCATGCTGATTCAGTGTTTTCTCCTCTTTTATACAGACGTTTAGTCGAAAAATATATGTTTTCTATCGAAAAATTTTGGTGAATGACCCCAGTTATATGTCATTCGTCGAAAAGCGTTTTTGCTGTATTGACGTTAGCCCCTAGGAGCATTTATTTAATAACTGATATCTCTTAAGAATAAAAGCGGGACTTAAGATATGAGTTTAAAACATTTCTTCTCTTTCATCTTCCTATTCATCCTTGTCAACTGTGAAGGCATACAGGATGCAAACATCAAAACAGAACCTCCGGCGCCTCATTTGTTTCATACTATGGATGATGTGCTCGTGCATATGAATGAAAATCTGGACGGTTTTGGTGGGTACCAGCTTAACGACGACGCACCTTTGTTGTCCTGGTCACCTCAGCCGCACAAAAAGGAAAATCGGCTCTTAATGCCTCTAAGGTTTTTGATGTGCTCTCGACCCTGCATCCCGAACTGGTAAAAGAGACCAAACGAAAAGGTGCGGCCGGAATAACCTTTGCACCTGCAACCTACGAGTTCAAAGAACTGGCGGCCTGGAGAGAACTCATCAGAGGATTCACCATAGACATACCGGGCATGGCGTTCCTCGACATTGATGAATCTGCCGATCGAATTGTGCTCAGTACAGAAAACGTGGAGGAAGCCACCCCATTTATCCATGCCAAACTCAACAGCTTTGAAATCCCTCTTGAAGCGGTCATCATTGAATTTGCTGAACAAATGAGTATGGGCCATTCACGATCATTTACCAATTGCGACGGACCCGATGCCGTATTTGAAACCTTTGATGACGAATGTTATCCGGTAGGCGGGGGTGGAAACGGCAGCGGGGGAGGCGGCGGTAGCAGTGGCGGAGGGCATATTCCCGAGGGAGAGACTGGAAATGGAGGAAATACAAACTACACCCTTCAAAGCCCCCAGTCTACGTTTGTAGGTGGGGTACGGGTCAAAAATGACAAAGGAAGTGCATGCACATTGGGATTAAACGTGTTGTTTGGAGTATATAACTCTCGTAAAGGCTTTGTAACCGCATCGGATTGTACGGAGGAATTTGCTGATCTGGATGGGGGCGACTTCTGGCAGGGGCAAACCGAACTGGGTTTTGAAGTGGTGGACCGAAAAAGCTTTACCAAATATACTGGTGACTCTTATTGTACCGATGGCTACCAGTGCAAATACAGCAATGTGGCCTTGGTTGAATACTTTCCAACCCCTTCGTTCTCCCAATCGGCACCTGTTGGAGTTATTGCCCAGCCGTATATCATCAACAGCATAGAGTTACTAGACACTGACGACTTATACGGATATTATGTAACAGATAACGCCAGCTGGCCTTATAGAAATATGAACATTCATAAAGTGGGCAGTACAACCGGGTTAACCACAGGCAAAATCACCAAATCATGTGCTGATGCTTATGTAACCAAAGATGAGGTGAACTATATGTTTATATGTGTATCCACAACCGATTATAGTAGCTCTAATGGTGATGAAGGGGCTCCTGTCATCACAAACAGCTATAGCAGCGGACATTACTCCATCTACGATTTCGAAGTAATGTTGGTAGGGTTTCATATCGGTCGATTCAGCACTACAGGTGGTAACGTTAGCTCGGTGCTATCCGGTGCCCGCTATACGGTAGGCAGCGTGCATACGGGATGTGCCTATGCAAATGGATGGCTGAATTCTGAGCTCTGTGATGAAGGCATTGATATAGGCCCTTTTGAAACCCGGTTTCATTCTTACCGCCAACAATAACCCTAACGTCATGACAAAGCTCTTATGTATTCTATCACTGGCAGTTACCCTAGTCATTAGCGCATGCGATAACGAGCAGGAAGCGGACGTTCCTGACATTCTTTTGGAGCTACGTGAACAACCTCAGCCTCCCTCTACCACTTTATCCCTTACATTAGAAGAAATTGGGGCGGATAGTTTGTGGGTTCGAATGTACCTTAAATCTGAAAAATCATTACCGGATACCTTATATCATTCCGGCACGTACCCATTCCTCATGTCTTATATTGGTAATAGGGAATTATCAGTCCCTTTTATAGGAATGTTGATTTCAGGAGGCTTAATAACAACGATCTTACCTCCGCAGTCTACAACGTTGATTGAGGAACTAAAAATTAGAAGGCGCACTAGCGATCCGTATGCAATAGTAGGGATTTTTAATTTTGTTAACTCGATGGCTGACCTTAGAAATAACCAAGAAGGTGATAAAGAACTTTGGCTGGTGAGTAATAGTGTATCAATACCACCTAGGTAGTTAGAATCGTACCGTTTGAAATCCTTTCCATCATGACCAGATTCTGCTTTTTTCTAGTACTCACAGGTGCATTATGTATCGGTTCATGCGACAATGAACAGGAAACGGGTGTTCCTGATGTTCTTTTGGAGATTCAAGAGTTACCCCAAGCCCCTTTTACTACGTTATCCATTACCCAGGAAGAGGCTGGACAAGATAGCTTGTGGATTAGAATCTATATGGAATCTGAAAAGCTCTTACCGGACACCTTATACCACTCTTCTACATATCCGTTCTTGATTTCTCACATCGGTAAAGATGATATATCTCTAACGCCTCTTTTTAGTGGGATCTTTATCCTGGGCCGTTTAACGACAACTGTGTTACCTCCGGAATCGAAGGTATTAACACATGAGTACAAGACTAAGAGACGAACCAAAGATTCCTATTCTATAATTGCAGTTCTAAGCTTTTATGAGAGTGAACAGGAAGCTGAACAAAGTACTGGATATGAAAAAGAACTCTGGATGGTGAGTAATAGTGTATCAATACCAGCTAGATAACCTATTCGAATCGTACCGTTTGAAATCCTTTCCATCATGACCAGGATATTTTTTTTTCTAGTACTGACCATTGCACTATATGCTAGTTCATGCGACAATGAGCAGGGCTCTGATGTTCCCGATATCGTCACAGAATTGCGTGAAGTATCCCAATATTCTCAAGTTACATTTTCTCTTACATTTGAAGAGATAGGACGGGATAGCCTTTGGATCAGAATGTACCTGGAATCCGAAAAGTCGTCAACTGATACTTTGTATCATTCCACTAACTATCCAATTCTAATTCCTTATATAGGGAGTGATGAAATCTCCCATCCTTTCAGAGATCTAGTAATTATAGGGGCTTTGAAAACAACTATACTTCCGCCAAAACCGGTAACTTTAATCAAAGAATTTAAGGCAAAAAGGGAAATCGATGCCAAGTATGCTATGGTGGGTGTTATAAGCTTTCGTAACTCTTTGGCAGATATTGGAAATAATCTGGAGGCCGATAAAGACCTTTGGCTGGTGAGTAATAGTGTTTCGATACCGCAAAAGTAAGCCGATCGCGCAGTTCATTGTTGCGATTGCTATTCACATCAAATCAACCAATGTTTATCCGCTTCGACCAGGTGGATCGCTCTTTACCCTGTGTTCGTAACCCACCCGGTGCTATAAACCCATCCTTTTCCGCACTGTCTGTTGGAAATAAAAACAGTGCTCCCAACAACAGTTCATTCAGCGGTACGCCAAGGTACTCCCGTAACCGATTTCTTCTCAAAGCCCCACCAGATGACCAATAATTGGGAATACCTCTGGCTGTAGCACCAATTAACACATTCTGAATGGCTGATGATGCAGCAGCAATATGTTCCATGTTCTTAAGCGACCCTTCAAAAGGGATGGGTTCCTCCTCAACAATTTCATCCTGCTGCTTTTGTTCGGTATGAGGTTCCGGCAGCCAGGTGACCAGGAATAACACATCAGCGGCATTCAACATATGCAGCACTTTGCCCGCATTGAGCTGCTCTCGTTGTATATAATCTGCGAGGGCACGACAGTTCTGAGTATCCAGTGTATAAAACCGAAAGGGGAGACAGGAGGTAAGTCCATGTGCGTGGTTTTCAAAACCCGGGTTACATTTATGATGGTAGGGAGCCGACGCGGCCAGCTCAAGGAGTTCGGTAATCAGTTGATCCGTTTCTTCCTGACCCAGGCTAGGCTCCCAGGCCTCATGTGCCAATACTTTTTGTGTTTTTCTGCTCTTGATGATGCTGTCAGTGTTCATGAGTTAATTGGATTTGAATAAGAATGAGTACTTTTGATGAGAAAGATAAAATTGCAGATGAAGGCGTTAAGTATCTATGAGATTCTATCCTGTTTACGTTTTTTTCAAAACAAGCCTCGCCCAGGTTACCTCTTCTTTTCCTTCCATCAGACTGGGTTGATGCTCCAGGATCATAAGTGGCTCAAATGCACATGCATGTGCCCACTCAAGGATGTGCCGTAGACGCACTGGAAAAACATGAGTACCTGCACCAGCAGGTCCGTTGCGTAATGAAAGAGCGAATACTCCTCCTGTTTTCAAAAGCTCTGAGATTCTTGTCAATCCCTGTTTTTGTTCGGTTTCATTCAGATGGTGCCACACCCCGGAACATAGTATGAAGTCTATGTTGCCTGTATAATCCCCAAGTTTTTTTAGTTCCGGTAATGAATCATCCATCCAGGTGATGCGATCTGAGGCATATCGCTCTTTACCTGCAGCCCTGAACTCGGCCAGCGGCTCAACTGCAAGCACGGAATGCCCTTCTAAACTGAATGTATAGGCATCTCTTCCTGTGCCAGCCCCGGCATCCAGAATCAGGCTTTTCTCATTCGGAAAGAATCGTAAAAAATCCTGATGAAGAGTGTTAAATGGGATTTCCTCGGTGACCTGTACAAACCGTTTCACCACTTCCGAATAACCGGTTGCCCCTTTTACGATGGGCTCTTTTTTAGCTGAGGGAGACTTCACAAAACATCGATAACTCGTGGGTACATTTACGTTCTAACCCATGTTCGGGATAAAACACACAAACTCAAACACGATGTTCGTACATATCTGAAGTAAGTATGTAGAGATCACCCAATTGCCGCCAGACCAAAAGCGAGCAGAATGTATCCAATCACAATCAGCCAGCTGATTCCAAAACCATTTAAATCCACTTTGTAGTTTTTCAGACTGAAGGTTTTGCCCAGTTTTAACAGATCCACCAACAGCAGTCCTTCTCCGTTTTTAAGAGCCGTTTCGTTGGTAATAAGTTCAGGCGTTTGATCGGGTTTGATGGATGGTATTTCTTCCGATTTTTCACCCCCTTCTGATTTTTCACCTAAGGTGATGCCTGCCTGTTCCAGCTTTTCTTCATGACCTACTGGTGTATTAAGCAGGGAGTAAAACATATCCAGTTTTTCTTTAGGCTCCCCCTTGGTTACCAGGCTAACCCCAATCATCACCAGGAAGCCAACCGGGATGTACAAGGCCACCTGTTCCGGGAAGGTCCAACCCATTGCATCGGTTGTGAAGGATAGCGCGGCAGTTATAATCATGGAAGCCCATGCCCCGTATCGGTTAGATTTACGCCAAAAGATGGCCATCCAGAATGCAATACCGAGAAAGGCCATGATTTTCCAGATCAGGAATAACCCTTCCACCACCGAAGGAATGTACAGGGCAACGGCAACACCGCCCAACACCACAAACAGGGAGCTGATTCGTGCAACCGAAAGGTAATGTTTGGCATCCGAATCGGGGTTCATAAAGCGCTGGTAGAAATTCCGGGTGAACAAAGCAGATCCATTTACCATAAAGGAGTTACAGGCTGCAACCACCGCAGCCACCATAGCCGCTACCATCAACCCGATAAAACCGGAAGGAAGTAACCCGGTAACGGCTAGTCCAAAGGCCTGTTCCCGTTCTGAAGCTCCCATATCAACTACCTGGGGAAATACGACGGCAATAAATATTCCTGAAAAAGCCCAGCCCACCGTGGCAAACCGTTTCACAAAGGTTCCGTAGGTCCAGCCGCTCCGACAATTGATTTCTGTTTTCCCGGAACCGTTTATCGCCATATGATGAGGTTGTACCACCACGCCAACCAGGGCGTTCAGCACTGCCATTATGATAAAAAAGAAGGTCACTTCTTCGTTAGCTACCAGGCTGAAGAAATCGGCGGGTAAGGTATCTTTTACTGCTCCGATACCTCCGGCTTCGTTCAATGCAAATGGAATGAGCATAAAGGAGAGTAGAAGGATGAAGAAGCCCTGGATAAACTGGGTGGTGGCTGCTGCTACAAGTCCACCTAATAACCCGTACAGCAGGAAGAAACCCATCATCCCAAATACAGCCATTTCGGTTGAGATCGCCCCACCGGTTACAGCCGAAATGGTAACCCCGGCCCCTTTTAAAATCACCCCGATATTTACCGCAAACCAGGCTAAACCCACAAATGCATAGGCCGCCCCCATACCGGTTCCGTAGCGTTGCTCAAAGAAATCACCAATGGTTATGTACCGTGTACGGCGATAAATAGGGGCAATAATCCAGAAAAAAGGAGTGGAGAACAGGTATAGCCACTGGTACCAGATTCCCGCCAGACCAATCTGAGAAGAAGCACCAACCACGGCAACCGCCTGATCGGTTCGGGTACCGGAACCAAAAGCCTGGGCTACCATAAGCAGCTTTCCGAACTTACGGCCACCCATGAAATAGTCACCAGTTGATTTTACCCCACGATTAGCCCAAAGGCCAATCGCGGTAATCAATACGATATAGGCCCCAAGTACCAGCCAGTCAATAAGTGATAATCCAAGAAATAACGTATCCATAAGCGTTTACTCAGCTGTTAGAGAGGTCAAAAATTAGGGGGACTAAGAAATAGGAAAATAACGAGACGATGAGCATCATGATGATATTGAGTGCAAGCCCGCCGCGCATCATATCCCGAATATTCAAAATTCCGCTACTGTACACCACCGCATTGGGAGGTGTGGCCACGGGAAGCATGAAGGCACAGCTTGCGGCCAACACGGCCGGTACCGAAAGCATAAGGGGATGCACTCCAATCGCATCGGAAAGGGAAACAATCACCGGTAAAAAAGCGGCTGCCGTAGCTACATTACTGGTCAACTCGGTAAGCAGCACAATAACAATTACAATAACGGCTATGATAAGCAGGGGGTGAAATTGTCCAAGACCGGTAAGCTGTTCCCCAATCCAGGTGGCTAATCCCGTTCCCGATATGGTAGATGCAAGGGACAGTCCTCCTCCAAATAACAACAAGATGCCCCAGGGCAGTTGTTCAGCCTGCTTCCAACTGAGTAAAAATTTTCCTTCCTGGTTGTTTGCCGGAATTACAAAAAGCAGAGCGGCTCCAAACAAAGCGACTACGGTATCGCTTATTCCAGGGATGATGCCGGTTAGCAGTGGTTTTGTGACCCACAACAGGGCCACTAATCCAAAAACCAGGGAGATATATACTTCTGGTTTTGTGATGCGGCCTAATGCCTTCAGCTCCGACTTAATGAGTGCCTTACCCCCCGGTATTTCTTTTACCCGGATGGGAAACACGAACCGGGTTAATACCACATACATGATGGGCAAACTGATGAGCGACAGGGGTATCCCCAACTGTAACCAGGCCGCCAGGCTGATTTCTTCTCCCCTGTTTTCCAGGAAATAACTGGCCAGTACTCCATTGGTCGGTGTTCCTACCAGGGAGGCCATCCCTCCTAAACTACAGGAATAGGCGATGGTGAGCAGCAATGCAATCCCAAAGTTATTGAGTCCGGCATCGGGATTATCCCCTTTTGAAAGTTCGATTACAGATAAAGCGATGGGCAGCATCATCAGTGCTGTAGCCGTATTGCTGATCCACATGCTGAGCAGCGCAGTGGCAATCATAAAACCTGCTATGATGGAGGCAGGACTGGCACCTATGATATTAATGATGGAAAGGGCAATGCGTTTATGCAGTCCCCATACTTCCATTGCTTTGGCAATAATAAATGCACCCAAAAACAGAAAAATGATGGGATTAGCATATGGAGTTGCCGTAGTACGAATGGAGCTGATTTCCATAATCGGAAACAATACCAGGGGTAATAACGCGGTAACGGGCAATGGCACCGCTTCGGTCATCCACCAGATCGACATCCAGATTCCTACTGCTGCCGTACCCCAGGCTTCCCAGCTCATCGATTCCGGACTTCCCAAAACCAGCAGGATGATGCAAACCAAAGGTCCTGCTATGAACCCTGTTTTTTGTGTCAGATTCATCCCGGGTTCGTTTCAAGTTGATGGAGAATGGCATCGGTAACCTCACGGGTATTCGAAGTACCACCCAAATCAGGTGTTCGTACAGTACCTTGTGCCAGTACGTGTTCTATAGCTTGCATCATCGCTTCTGAAGCCTGCGTTTCTCCTAAAAACTCCACCATCATCTGTGCCGTCCAGATGGCTGCAACCGGATTGGCAATACCCTTACCTGCAATATCGGGTGCGGAGCCATGAACCGGCTCAAACATGGAGGGAAACGCCTTTTCCGGGTTCAGGTTAGCTCCTGCAGCAATACCCATTCCTCCCACAACGGCCGGACCTAAATCGGAGAGGATATCGCCAAACAGGTTACTGGCTACTACCACATCAAACCAATCGGGATGTTGCACAAAATGAGCCGCTAAGATATCGATGTGAAACTGATCGGTTGCAACACCCGGATACTGGGATGAGAGAGCTGCAAACCGTTCATCCCAAAAGGGCATGGAGTGTATGATCCCATTCGATTTTGTAGCCGAGGTTACCTTCTTGTTCCTTGATACTGCCAGATCGAACGCATACTTCATCACTCTGTCCACGCCTGTGCGCGTAAAAATAGCTTCCTGCATCACCACTTCCCGGTCGGTACCTTCGTATAATCGCCCCCCAACTTCCGAATATTCTCCCTCATTATTTTCGCGCACAATCATAAAATCAATATCACCCGGTGAGAAGCTTCGGAGCGGAGATTCAATCCCTTCTAACAGCTTTACCGGTCGCACATTCACGTATTGCTGAAATCCACGTCGGATGGGTATCAACAGTCCCCAAAGTGATACATGATCGGGAACACCAGGATACCCCACCGCTCCGAGAAAGATGGCGTCAAAATCACGAAGCCTGTCCAGTCCATCTTCATCCATCATTCGGCCGGTTTGATGATAATACTCGCATCCCCACGGGAAATACTCATAGGTACAGGAAAAGGAACCGGATACTTCGGCCGCTTTATTTATGACCCGAACGGCTTCCGGGATCACCTCTTTTCCAATCCCATCACCGGGAATAACTGCGATACGATGTGTGGCTGACATAGGAATATGGATTACCGGTTTTGGTATTGGTCCATGGCTACGGCAGCATAAATCAGTGCTCCCAATCCTCGTGGATCATTGCGGCGGGTACCCCAATCGGCATATTCCTGATCCGAAAACATGATGGGCGTGCCTCGTACAATGCCCTGCACATCCCCATTTTCATCGATCTGCCGGGTAAGTGCTGCCCAACCTCGTTCCAGGGATTCTGAATACGTGGCTTCATCCAGCCAACCCTCAGTAATACCGACCGCAAAGGCTCGTAAAAACATAGCGGTTGCTGATGTTTCCAGGTAGGTATCGGGGTCATCGAGCACCTGGTGCCAGCGTCCGTCGTTCGACTGTACCGCAAGCAGACCTTCGCAGTGCCTTCTGAAAATCGTGAGTATTTCTTCCCTTTCGGGATGATCGGCTGGCATAGCTTGAAGTAGCTCCGTTTTGGTCATCATTGTCCAGCCGTTAGCACGTCCCCATTTGGTTGAGGAATGATCACCGGTGTAGGAAAACCAACCATGCCAGTAGATCTTCGATGCGGGATCCAGCAGATGCTCATCAAATTGCTTCACCTGTTTTACCACTTCTTCAAGGTATTGCTGATCTCCGGTTAGTTCGGTCATTTTCAGGAGCAGGATGCTACCCATAAACAAATCATCGGCCCAAACGGAGAGAGTGTCTGGGGTGTACCGGGCGTAGGTTCCATCTGGTAGCCGCGTAGCATCGTTCATGAAATAATCGACTACACGCTCCGTCATTTCATACTCCGCAGAGGCTTTCTCCCAGCTCTCCTGTGCCAGCAATCGGTTGGTATAAGGCACCGTTTGCATTCCTAAATCGTCAAGAAGGGTTTCACGGAAGTAATGGCCAAACGGAGATTCAATCAGATCGTAATCTTCTCTCATCCGCTCAATACCTCCGATATGATCAAGAAAGAAATCCAGGTGTTCGTCAATGTATGCCTGGTAATTCAGATCGGTGAAGTGGCTTTGTGCGAGGGTCATCGCATCCAGGAACGTTCCCCCCGAGTAATGCCAGTTTTGATAGGTCAGATAACCGGGGAGTTTTTTCACCAGATGCTTTGGCGGGATGTTCCACCGCAGCCTATTACTCCATTCCTGCGCCAAAAGATCCCGATCGGTTAACCCGGTTTTTAAAAACTGCTTCCGATCATGTTTCCCATTGATCGGTCCGACCCACCAGTATCCATCATGTTGAAGCTCTTCATCTTCGGAAGGAGCAACAACCGTTATTCCTTTGTAGGTAAGGGAGTTGCTTTGTTCTACAAAGCTGAGACGGATGGTCTGCTTACCCGGATTCCGGCCTTTAAACGCGATACCTAACTCATGAGTCCCCGCAGGTAGGGTTACACTTTGCTTGTGCTGCCATTCAAACAACCCGTAATCTACGTGATTAAAGTGTCCGTCTTTTGTGGTTGATTGCTGATAGATAGCTTTACCATTTAACAGAATGGTCAGCTCACCGGCTGAATGGCTTAAGGCAAACTGTGCTTTGGCATCCTGTTCACCATCCACCTTAACGATCGAACGGGCATAGTACCAGCCTTCGCCCTGATCCGGGAAGATATACATGTGTGCCCCGTCCTGTTCAAATTCCTGGTGGGCTGGGAGGAAACTGAAATCCGTTCCCGAGATAAGAATTTGTGCTACATGATCGGCAAATTCTTCTGGCGTTCGTGTTTCAGCAGGTTCCTGCTGTGTACATGCACTAAAACAAAGGATGAGGATGCCGAGGAAGGGTACAAGAGATCGTCTCATAAAAAAGAAGTTAGTAGGTAAAAATCTGAGGGTTTAACTGTGTTGCCGCCAGATCTCCCGGATTCAGGCCCGGTAAGAATGCGTCTCTGTCATCTTTATGCTCGGGTCGCTCAAGTTCACTCACCGAAATCCCATCCTCCATATAGATGATGGTCATTACTGCCCGGACTTTATCGGAGGTATTCGGTCCTGCACGGTGGTACGTCCATCCCCCGTGAAAACTGATTTCACCGGCATCAAAGGGACCATTATCCGTCTCCAGGTTGGCATCAGCAAGTTGTTGCTGTATCATGGCCTCGCTTTCATCGCTGATGGCCATATCGCGGCCAACTTCCACGTTCTGACTGCCCATGCTAAAAGCCAGTGGACCCATGTTCAAGGTGGTTTCCTGAAGGGGAATCCAGGCCGTTACCGTATTTTTCGTGTCCAATGGCCAGTAGAACTGATCGGCATGCCAGGGTGTGAAGTTCTTCACCTTTTGAGTCGGCTCTTTGTACAGCGCCTGATCGTGGTATAAACGCACCCCTTTTACTTTCATCAAATCGGATGCAATCTGACCTAATCGTTTACTCAGAACCAGTTTCTGCACAATGTCATTTTCGGTCCACAGGTTTCCAATCTGAATAAAAGCTTGCTCGTACGTACTACGCTCTTCCATGGGTTTTTTCAGGAGAGGATTACGTGCATGTACTTCCCGACTGATCTCTTCATTGAAATAATCCAGAATGGGCTGACTTAATACCTGCTTCAGCTTGATGTATCCATGCTTCTGGTAATACTCGATATGTTCGGGTGTAAGGGTGTAAGTGGTATCTAATTCGGAAAGATTCATAGTTCGTTGACGTTAAGATAAACGGAGGATTCCTGGTCCAGGAAGAGCCGGGCATCAGGATGACTTCGTAAAATGGTGGATGGGTAACGGGTTTGCAGGGTCTGCGTAAGGGTATCGTTCACTGCCCGGGCTTTTGTGGGTCCCGGAACCACCGCGGATAGCGTGGTTGCGCTTAATAATGCCGGTATAGTTAGGGTGAGTGCGGTTTTGGGTACCTGACGAATATGCTGGAATGCTCCATCGTTTACCTGCTGCTGGCGGCATATGGAATCCAGTTCTACCTCTTTCACCCAAACGGGGTCGTCAAAGTCGGCTACCGGAGGATCATTAAACGCAAGGTGTCCATTCTCACCGATCCCCAGACAACATACATCAATGGGTTCTTCCTGAAGGAGTCGTGCGTAGCGGGTTATTTCGTTTTCCAGATCCGGGGCTGAGCTTTGAATGAGTTCTACCTGCTTACATGGAACATGATTAAACAGGTGCTCCTTTAAAAAATTACCAAATCGTTGGGGGGCCTGTTCGTCTAACCCCAGGTACTCGTCCATATGGAATGCGGTGATGGCTTCCCATTTGATATCGTCCCGGCTTCTGAAGTGCTCCAAAAACTCGGTCTGTGAAGCCGCTGCCGCAAAAATCATCCGTGCCCGGCCTGTATCTGCTATTGCGGTCTTTACTTTTTCTGCTACAAAATCGGAGGCAAGCTTGCCCATCCCGGAGCGATTTGGTGATACAAAAACGGAGAGGTTATCAACAACAAATTTGTTCATACCCGCTTATTCCTCCACGATACGATATCGGTTTTTACTACTTAAAAAATTCACGTCGGGCATGGTCACCGAAAAAGACCAGGGACCAGAATCATGGGCTAAGCGCAACATGAGGTGATTACGACCTTTTTTAAGATCCAGCCACATCTCATCCTCATCGAGGGTGAACTCCCGGCCTCCAAACTGCTCGTGAACCAGGTCTCCATTCAGATACACATCAACCCCATCTGAGCTTCCAACCAATAGACGCACCCTGCGATCATCCGGGGAATCAATATGTGCAAATGCATGCATCAGGGATTGATCCGTATCCTCAAACAACTCGTGAAGATTCACTTTAGCAAATACGGGCGTGTTCACTCTTTTCCACCGATACTTCACTTCATCGTAGAAAAATTCCTGGGTTACTTTGGGAAACGTTTCATCCAGCCCGCCAGTCGCTTCCAGGGCATCAAATCCCGGATTGTTAGCCCCTTTGGGATTAGGAACAGGCTCAATCATGAGCCATCCGCGGAAATACCAGTTTTCGGTTTCTCTGATGTCCAATCGTAGCGAAGCGGCAAGAGGAAGCATCTTGTCGCTATCAAATTCGGATAGCGCGTGTTTAAGATTCGCTTCCACTTCATACAAATCGGAGAGTTGATCATCGTACCGGGCCTCCACTAAATCCAGTGCGTATGATCGATTTTCCTGTAGCCAAAGCTGTTGATTCCTTCCCTTAAGCTGCAATAACTCTGTGATCACATCATTTAGCAACCTGTAGGCGTGAACCAGGAATGAGCGAACTTCGGATGGACTTCCCTGAGCCTGCTGGAGGTTGTGTGCACTTGTGTACGAACGGGCAATTTCTACTAAAGCAGGGCGTGATGCCGCAAGAAATGCATACTGATCGATTGTGAATTGGATATACTCCAGGTCTTCTGCATACCGGTCAGGGTTGGTTGCCTTCAGCAGGGAATCTGCTTTCAGCATATGGTAATGCACTCTTTCCCAATCTTCAATATTCGTCCAGAGTGTAGCACCGGAATCAGGTATCACTTGCTGCCATAATACCGCTTCGTACATTTTTTCGGTGGATTTAATGGCAGCTAGCTTATTCAACTCATTAATCGCTTTACTGATATTTGAGCCCGCATTTCCATACGCTACCGTATTAAACCGTTCGTTGTACCGGGTTTCGGTGGTATCGCTGTTCCAGCTTTGTTCAGCTGCATATGCCACTCCATACCAATCGCGGGAAAACATGGCCGAGCCACCATCATCCCAAACGGTATTGAGCATACCTAATGCACCCAGCCTTTTCCCCTCAGCCATAAATCCACCAATGTTACCTTTGGCCACTTCAAAATCGGGGATCATGGTGTATGAATTCAGGATACCCGTGGAAATCAACGGATTGTATCCACGTTCCTGGAAGGGTGTAATGCGCTCGGTGTACGACTCCATGATATCATATCCCCAGGTGATGGGTAGAATATCTTCGGGCAAATAATCCAGTATAGTTATATCATTTAGGATAATATCTCCCCACATCATCACTTTTTTATCCTTCTTTGTGATGATGTCGTAGATGCGGTTGATATGTTCGGCGTATACCACACTTTTTCCCAGACTATCGACCCGGCTTTTGGATGCACCGGTTCCCAGGTCAAAGGTTTCATCCGAATTGATGTGGAAATAGTCGGAATGAAAGGCGGGAATCATTTCAGAATAAATGTCATCCAGTAGTTCATAACTTTCATCAAAAGCTGGTGAAAGCAGCATGCCACTTTCCCCCAGGTGAGCATAATCGGGATGGGAAAGAATTTTATCAAAGTGCCCAAACGACTGAAAGTTACCCACCAGATCTATATGATGCTGACGCGCATAATCCGCAATTTGTCGCCATTCAGCGATGGTTAATGCACCGTTATCGGGTGCAAAGGCTCCATGCTTTTCTGTTTCGACCACATGTTCGGTATAGTAGGTGAGCAGATTGATTTTCATCTCAGCCATCCGGTCAATTTGCTGCCTCATGTATGCTGGTGTGGGTACCGGCCCACGGCTGATATCATCCATCATCCCCCGGACTTCAAAATCAGGGTAATCGATGATTTCCATTCCCGGCAGGGCCTGTTGAGTTTTGTACGACCGAAGCAATTGCTTTATGGATTGCACCCCGTAAAACAAACCTCTTTGGGTTTTCGCGTGTACCAGAACACGGTTTTTGCTGATACTGAGTCTGTATGCTTCTTCCTGCTGAAACCTTTTTAATCCTTTCAGGAAAGAACCTTCATCGGTATCCGGTGAGGCTAACATAAACTGGAAGTCTGCATCACGCTTACCTTCTGCCCGGACCAGTCGTATCCCTGATTCCTGGTCCAGAACAGTGGCCAACAGCTCCATGCTGAACGCATCGGCCGGGCCATACCATGTCAGGGTGGTATTATTGACCAGTTCGAAGGCGTTTCCTTTCATTTCAACCTGCTGAGGCAGGGGCAACATGGGAAGTGGTGTTTGTTGAGCAACAACGTTCGCACCAAAAAAGACGAGTACACACAGGATTAATACTCTCATAGGAATCCTCACAAACGGTCTTTTATAAATTGAATGGCATGGCGGTAAGCTTCATCCAAATCTGAAACATCCGATTCTGCACCACCTATATCTACTCCAAAATGCCCCTTAAACCCGATGCGATGAATCGTCTCAAAAAAGGAATCCCAGTTGATAATCCCTTCCCCGAGTTTTAAGTGCTCAATTTTTTGTCCGCCATTATCGGATATATGAATATAATCGATATAGTCTGCCAGGCGGATTAACGACAGCGGGAGATTATCTTTCAGTGCATATTGATTAGCTGTATCGAAGTTAAAGCGAAGATTATCCCGTTTAACCGCATCGTGAAAGTAGAGAAAGGCATCGGTAGTGGACGACAGCACTCCCAGCGCCGGATGCATTTGATAGGTTAATCCATACTTCGCTGCAATATCGCAGGCTTCCCGATACGTTTCGATGAGTTGTTGCCAGTATGATTTCCAGTTCAGATCAGAGGGGAATTGTGCAGAAAGCACCACATCCTCATGATAATGACGAACAATTGGGATATCAGCAGGAAACTGGTATGGAGGAAGTGGCGCATTATCCAATACACCCAAGGCCCCGAAGGTTTGGGCGGTTTGGCAACCACGTTCAAACAATTCCAGATTCTGAGACCGCTCTTGTTCGTCTGGAGAAGAAAGACCAGGAAGCACTGCGCAATAGTACGGCACCTGAAGCCCGAGCGCATCTATTTTGTTGCGAACGCTATCTTTTTGTTCAAACATTTCGGTGAGGTGTTCCGCACGGATGCCTTCCAGCTCTACCGAACTAAACCCCAATCGAGCATATTCCTCCAGATACGTTTTAGAATTAGCCGCTGCGGGGGGATAACCGTATTTGGTTATCGTGTACAAATAACAACAGGTAATGCGATCACTCATGGGAGTTTTCCTCTTCCGTTTCGCTTAATAAATCTTTGATATCACTTATGCCTCGTACAGAAACAACGGCTGCAATTCCAAAAAAGAGGAGCGCAAATGCGGCGAATAATATCATCCATATGATGGTTCCTTCATGCATGTGCTGCCTCCTTCTGGTTAATGGTTTTAGCCGGATACAACTGTTGAGTGAATAACGAGCCCAGGATCATCCCCAAGGTCGACAGCAAAAAGCTGAGCATCCCGGCTACATTTACATTGGTTACAAAACTCAGCCACCCGGGTAGCTGATCCGCATAGCTTTCAAGCACCAGGAAACCAAGAGGTATTACGGCTCCTAACACCAATGCCGAAAAAGCACCCACACTATTCGCTTTTTTCCAGTATAACCCCGCTGTGACCGCTCCTAATGCCCCTGCCGTGTACATAGTCCCGGTTATGAAGATATACTGAAATGCCGTTTCCGGGATTTGGTACCACAACCCGAATACCAACAGAAACAAACCAATTGCGCCCGAAATCCACCGGGTAATCCAAATGGTTGTTTTCTCACTGTATCCTCCGGGTTTCAGGCTGGAAATCACATCCAGTGTTAATACCGAGCTCCATGCAAGCACATAAGAGCTGTAGGTAGACATGGATGCGGCCAGTAAACCAGCAACCAATAATCCTAAAAATCCAATCGGAACAATTTCACCCAGTAACCTTGGCATAGCTGCCGTTGTTGATTCTCCGGTTCCAAAATAAGCCAGTGCCGCCACTCCCCAGAACATGGGAATCATAGCGCGACCTGCAAATGTGAGTCCGGTAACCCAAAACACCTGTTTGGCTACTTTTGGGCTCTTAGAAGACAGCGCCTTTGAGGTACCCGGTTGCCATAACGAGGCGGAAGCCACATTCGTCACTAAAATCCATATGATAAAGCTCCAACCGAAACGGGGGTTTATAACCGGGTTAAAACCTCCCTCGCCATACTCCGTTTCAACAGCGGTGCTGATCATGGTTAAATCTACTTCGAGTAGTACAAAAATAGTGGTTACCAGCATAGCAATAGAAAGCACTACATATTGCATGAAGTCGGTGATCACTACCGAGAACATTCCTCCCAGTATGGTGTACGACATCACTACAATGAGCATGAAGGCCATGATAAAACCAACCGCCTGCTCTCCAAAACCCATAACTTCAGAAAGAAAGATCCCGTCGAACTTGAGGAAGATTCCCATGTTGAGCACACCACCCAGAAAAAGAATAAATCCACCGACAATGCGGACCTGACGATTAAAACGGAGTTGATAAAATTCGGGGATGGTCATCATACCGTATTCACGCAGCTTCTCGATAATGAACCCGGTTCGTCCTACAAAGGTGTAGGCCATCAATGCCAGGATACCAATGATAAAAGCAGAGAAACCGGTTACATACCCAAGCTCTCCAAAGTAGACAAAAGTAACCGTGCCCAGCTCGGTTGCCGTGAAGGTGGCAATCCCCAGAGAAACCTTAATTTTGCGTCCGGCAACGATGTATCCCTGCAGATTTTCCACATACTTTCTCACCCACAACCCGATATAAATGGTTGCCCCCAGATAGATCACCATAATGGACCAGTCGAGAAGGGTAAAATTCATGATTGTGGGCTAAATAGTTGATGCCAGAACTGCTGATACTGTTCCCATTTCATGAAGTTAATACCCCAATGCGGGCTCGCTCCTGTGGTCCAGCAGGTTACCCGGCCCTTGCCATACGCTCGTTCAGCGAGCAGAGGGTACCATGTTCCCTGATTTTCAATTTCAGCAATTACCGTTGATCCTTCACTGAGCCGGGTTTCATTGAAACCTAAAATCGGAGGAACGGTATTCCAGTCGATGTTTGTGTTTGCGGGATGATCAATGCTTGAGCTTCTTACCTCATAGGCAGAGGTAGACTCAATGAGATCATCACCCTGAAGGCAATCTACCGGAAGCACATCATGAAAGCGTGATCGCCCCCAGCCGCCTTTACCCAGCTCGCCGGAAAAGCTGAGCCACCCACCGTTCATATGAAAATGTCCGCCCTCATTCACCCAGTCTCTTAACAGGTCAAAGCGATCCGGAAACGTGACGTAGCCTTCTTCCCATTTGGCCCGGTTGAAAAAATCGGGATGGAGCATCAGGCATTTCGTTTCCACATCGGCAAAGATGATGACATCGGCCCAACGTAAGCGTTCATCGAATTCATCCGGACTCATCCGGTACATTTCCCATGAGGGTTGGCTGATGACTTCTGCCGTTGGGATTTTTCGGAGAGCCTCAACAAAAGGTTTGGCGTAGTTCAATACTTCCACATCTTTCGAAGGAGCCTCAAAAGGGGATTCCACATAGGTTTGACCAATGTGAATACACCAATTACCCACATGCCAGATGGTTAATCTATCGTTACTCATGGTTTTTTGATGTCAGGAATTAAGAACTCGGTGTTACCCGGTTTGGGTCGGTGTTGATCGTGCACACGTTCCAGCTGCTTCCAGTACTCCCGTACCCGAAAGGCTACACTTTTAGGATTACGCTCCCTGGTAAATACCCCTTTTTGATTCATAACAACACGTCTGAAATGCTGAGGGGTGTAAAAATCGGCAAAGTTCCAGATATGAGCTCCTACACAAAAAGGCCGCTCTTCCATCACTTCACTATAGGCCATCGTAAAGGCCGTTTGAAACTCTTCGGTAAATAACTGAGCTGTAGTTGAATGATATCCCGAAACGGTGTCGGCGCCGAATTCGGTAACCATCACCGGTCGTCCCCATCGCTTGTGGATACGATCCAGCTCGTTACCCAAATCTGTTTTAGCTTTATCCAGGTCAACCGGATCGGTGTACCACCCGAAATACCGGTTAATACCCAACAGGTCGGCATGTTTAAAAGCGCAGTCTTCTTCGGAGTGCACGGCCATAGTAATGGCCATCACCGGTCGGGAGCCATCCAGCTCGTGGGTTAAATCGTATAGCTGTTTAAAGTATTCTTCACTGGCTTCGTTCTGGTAGTGCTCCTCAGCCCAATGATTGGGTTCGTTGGTAATAGACCAGGAGATAACGCTGGGATGATTATAATCCCGAAGAACCAATTCCCTGATGGCTTGTTTGTGATTGTTCAACAAGGGCTCCAATTCGTTTATATCGCTGGAATAAAAGCCCAGGCTTACAGCCGGTACTTCGTCAATAATCAGGAACCCAAGGCGATCGGCCAGGCGCATCATTTCTTCATCGTACGGGTAGTGACTGGTACGGAACGAGTTGGCGCCAATCCATCTCATAAGCTCAAAATCCCGCAGGTACGCCGCATTAAACTGTCCGCGACCTACAATCGGGAAGTCTTCGTGTTTTCCAAAGCCCGCCATAAACAAAGGCTCTCCATTAAAGAGCAGCTGATCGCCTTCCACTTTAATTTCTCTGAACCCAAATTCTTCGGTGTATTCATCCACCACTAAACCGTTAGCACGTACCGTCACGGAAAGGGCATACAAGGTGGGAGATGCCGGAGACCAAGGCTGTATATCATCAACGTGTACCGATGCCGGAGTTGACAGTTCAAACGCTGACCCGATTGCAGCTCCATCCGGGTCTACAAGTTGTACATGAACCTCACACCCTTCCAGGTTGCCTTCCACTTCCACATCGACCTTACCGGAAAGATCGGCATCAATTCGTATGGCGGATAGATACTGAGGGGAGGTAGTGACTACCTGTACGGTGCGGGTTAACCCTCCAAAAGGGAAGAAATCGAACCGGGTGGGGGGATAAAGATGCCTTCTGGTATAAGAAGGCCCATCGTATGGAGGTTCTTTGGGGTCTACATGCTGAGGGATGGTATGCATCGTGATGGTACTATCCACACAAATCACCATTTCATTAGGAGATCCATCCGTAGCAAGTGCATCACCCATTTCCAGTTCAAACGGCATAAAACCACCGAGATGCTCACCTACAAAAACGCCGTTTATCCAGACTTTGGCATGATGATCGGCTGCTCCAACCCGAAGTGCCACCCGCTGACCTTCTACCAGTTTCGGGGAGAGATGAATATGGGTACGATACCATCCCTTACCCACAAAATTCTTTAACCCCTGTTCAGCTAACTGGTCGTTCCAGGCTCCCGGTACAGCCACCGTGAGCGCATCCTCGTTATTCCAATCGGAGAACCAGTTCTCTTTCTCGCCGATATTATCCGGATCGGCCTTAAAATCCCAAAACCCATTTAAACTGGTTAACGTACGATATTGATTTTGTTTGGGGTAAAGCATGACGGTTTAGTATTAATTAAAGTCCTAGAATTCCTTTTATCCCAAGTCCTGACATCAGTAATGCAAACAGAAATGTGATGCCCACGCTCAGGTTTTGCTTCCATCCAAGGGTGTATGCTCCCATAATGGCCGGTCTGTTTTGGAGCACCATCATTAACCCGATCACTATCGGTGTTACCACAGCAATGAAAGCCTGGGAAATAATCATAATAGAAACAGGACGTCCCCCGAAGATGGGGACCACAAAGCCAAGTAAGAGTACAGCCAAAACCATTAACCTGGAACGCGTACTGGTCATATCTGCCTTTTTATTTTCGAAGTCGGCAAATAGCCAGGGAGCAAGAATTATGATGGGGAACAACGACGAGAGACCTGCAGCAACAATCCCTCCTACAAAAATGGAGATGGCAAACCGGCCAGCCAGAGGTTCCAGAAGTTTAACCATATCGATGGCATTTTCAACTCTAAGTCCCAACGGATGGAGGGTAGCGGCAGCGCAAGCCATAATAGACAAACTCA
The DNA here is from genome assembly GCA_039819115.1 of Bacteroidota bacterium. Lineage (GTDB taxonomy): Bacteria > Bacteroidota > Rhodothermia > Balneolales > Balneolaceae > JBCBST01. Next base: position 16,566 of record JBCBST010000002.1, on the reverse strand, counting down.
GTAAAAACATAAGTAAAGCAGAAACAAAAGCATCCCGTTTCTCTAACTTTAAGTCGGCTATGGTCCAGCCTTTTTCCTTTACAATGATGGAGCGCACCACATATAATACCGCTCCCATCGTGGTACCCACCATTCCTGCAATAAGCAGAGGTGCATTTCCGGTGGAAGGAATATTGGGAATGAGTCCTTCCAGTAGTGCCGCTGGATCTGGAATGACCATAATCATGGTGAATAAAAAGCTGAATCCCATAATGGTCACAAACAAGGCCAGGACTTTCTCAAAAAAGCGATAACGACCAATCCAGAACAAACCGTACAGCATCACCACAAACACCGAGGTAGATAACAGGGGAGAAATACCTTGCCCGGATGCCGTAAGCGGGCGCGACCATTCTTGCACCACCTGGGTAACCACTGCCATTACGCCCATACTGGAAACCCCTTCGCTGAACAGTAAAGCCAGTAAAACAAACCCCGCTACCCATTTCCCAAAATGGGTTTTAAACGCCGATAAGGTCGTATCGCCTGTAATCAGGGTGAACTTACCAAAGGTTATAATGAGCACAAACGTGAACACGCAGCTTAAAAGCAGAGCCCAATACAACTGCATTCCAAATTCTGCGCCGGTTGCAGCCATCGTGGTAATACTACCCGTGCCAATGTTGTATCCAATAAGAAACAGACCTGGTGCGATGGATGCAAAAAACAGAGATAAACGATTTCTCCAACCTGTCGATTCACTCATGTTATGAGCCCTCATGCTGTATGGTAAGTCTCACAACGGTTTTAACAGGCAGATCAAATGATCCGCGGGTACCGTTTCCATCCACTGTTAACCTGGATTGCTCTTTTCCATCAACCATAACCGTGTATGTGCCCGGTTTAAGGTTCCACAAACGGTAATCAATTTCTTCAGCAGTTTCTCCAAAGGAATACAACTGTACATCAACATGTGTTTGAGAGTGATCGGTAACGAGGAAGGTCACCTCCCGGGAAGCCTTTTCCCAGTTAATCACTCCGTATGGGGAAGAACTCTCCGATATTCCGTTACCCGTAATCATGGCCTGCAAATCACCGGCTTCTCTCGACCGCCCTTTCGTGATAAATACCCGATCGGTATGAATAACCTCCGTGGTAAACATAGGTTTGTTATATCGAATCGCCTCCAGATAGCGGTTCATCGCCTTTTCCAAGTGAGTAAGATCTCCACTTAGCCGATATTTGGCATATGCTCCGCCATAGTTGGTAAGCAAATCATCGTACCGGTTTTCATTAGTGTAAAATCGCCAGGTAGAAACCACGTTCCAGAACCCACTCCGGTTGGCCACAACATGGGCTGCCCATGCTTCCGATCCGGTCTCCAGCTGATCTATAGGTTTGCTAATCGCGGCTTCATGTTTTCGAATTAATTCGATCGTAGTATGCATCGGCTCCAGATACCGATCGTCATTCGTCATCTTCCAGGTAAACAGGAATTGATCGTACATGGCTGAACTACCCCGGAAATCGAAATACGGCCAGTACATATTGGCCACATACCATTCCTCTTCGTTGCCATTCACTACTCCGTCGGGCCAGCGTACGGAGGGAGGCACAATGCCTTCTGGCTTACCCTTAGCAGTTCCCATCGTCACTTTATACCAGGCATCTGCCCATTCCTTTAAATGCCCAATCGTTTCGGGATCTTCTGTTTTCCAGGCATAGTACCGCACCGCTTTCATCGCGCGTGCGTTATACACCACATCCCTGTTTTTTGGGGGATCCAGTTCTACTTCACTCGAACTAAACCAGGCCGATTTAAAGAAACGATCCTCGTTTTCATTCATTCCTGACCATAATCCGGCAAAGTGACGGGCTGAATAAGCTAATCGTTCTTCGTATTCGGAATCATCGCTAAACAGTACCATTTGAGGAGCAGTATCAGAAATGTACTCCGAAGAATGCTCCACATCACTGGGCTTTGCTGCATATCCATCTTTAACGCGGTTGCTGTTCCAAACTCCATCTGCCAGTCGTTTCCACCCGGTATATGCCGTCTCATCGCCTGTTAAAATGAGGGGTGGCCACCAGCGTAAAATTTCCACATCATCACCAAATTTCCCTCCAAACTCTCCATTTGCCGCTTGCTGATCGTTTACCCACCAATCGGCGATGTCTTTTAACCGGTTCAGGCTTTCCCACTGCATAACTGCCCATTTCGGTGCGTTTCGGGGGGCTTTAAACCCATCAAACGGATCGGGTTCATCGTATTCTTTCCCATTGTACATTCCCACCAGAGGTTCCTCTGGATGGAGGACCAGCATCCGGGCAAGATCGCGTTCTGCGCCGGCCTGTTCCAAGGGGCCCCCTCGTTCCAGCCATAACCAGTACAACAATCGTCCACGATACCAAAGAGCCCGCTCATACAATGGATTCTGTTCAATATCGGGGTGGCTTAATACCCCATCAAACAACATCACTGATTGGTGGAGATGATCGAACAGCCCCATACCGGTAGAATCGGTCGCCCAGCCCCAACCTCTTAAGTAGAACAATTCCTCGGCCTTTTGTAGCAGTTGAACCTGGGCATCCCAGTAAGCGTTAACGACCGGGTCTGCTTCCTTCTGGGTTTCTCCACGAAGTGCCTGCAGATCGTCCATGCTGTCAAAAGCACCCGCTGATTCCAAAGAGGCCGTGATGCGCTCGCTACCGGTACCAGGTTCAGGAATTAACTGAACACTAAGTAATAGTACTTCTTCATTCGGGTTTTGCATGATTAGCTCCAACCCTTCTCCAGCCACGCTAACACGATGTTGTACTACACGGTACATTTTTTGAATCGTTTTTCGTCCTTCTGCCGGAGGGTTAAATCCCTGGAATTCAGCCTGTACTTCTTCGCCGTTTATCCTGATTTCAGTATTAACCAGGTCTGTTTTACCTGCTTCAAACCAAAGGATCGTGTGCCATTCACCATCTGGCACATCCACCTTAAACGACAAGCTTTTTGCAGACACTCCGTCTATTAACAGCCCATCTCTAGCACGGAGAGTTGCCGGATGATAAAAGTCATCAGCCGGGGTAGTTAGGCCATATCCTAATTCTGAGGTGTACAAAACAGAAGATGGCACAGAAATCGTGGATGCCTCATTAACTTCCACTTCAGAACCAAAATCGAATCGATAACTCTCTGTAGTACTAAAGGAGATGGGCTCGGGATTAAAATTGGTGCACGCTACGGTGCACAGCAAGCCGGCTAACGAGAAGAGGAGACCTGGACTATTCATTGTTTATATTCTCTTGTTGTTGAATGCAGGAGTACCAATTTGAAAGGGTTACAAATGCCTGCTTTCGGTTTCCTTGGGGATCGATCAGGCCTTTTCGGTTCCAGTATTGCTGGAATTGTCCGTGATAGCGTCTGGGCGTTCGAAAATCTTTGAGCACCCAGGGCATCGTACCCCTTAAGAAGGGGATATCCAGAGCCATCGTCATGGTTTGGTCAATAAAATACGCCTGGAAGTCCTCCGTCCAGCGGGTCATCTTATCGCCGCGGTTTCCATAAACCGCTCCGGCTCCGAACTCACTGAATACAAGTGGTTTTGTAAAGTCGGATTCCCATGCAACATCAGGTATAGCATCAGGATAGTCGGTGCCGTACCAACCCACATAGGTATTTACGGAAACCACGTCGAGGTAAGCTCCAAGCGGGTCATCGATCCTTTTTACCCCACCTTCGTGCGATACTTTTAAGGCTGCCGTCACCAGCAGATGCTCGTTTTGATTCTTCAATTCCTTAATCAGGTGTTTCAGAAAGCTCATTCTGTCTCTGTGGATAGGTGTTTCGTTGGCTACACTCCAAAGCAGGATCGAAGCACGATTCTTGTCCCGTTCGTAATTAGAGCGAATCATGCGGGTTGCGAGAGCCAGCGTTTTCGGGTTTTGATAATCGATATCCTCCCAGTACACCGGTATTTCAGTCCATACCATAAGGCCCAGGCTGTCTGCCAGTCGGGTCATTTTTTCCGTATGCGGATAATGAGCCAATCGAACAAAATTGGCGTTCATCTCTTTAGCTTCCCGAAGTAATCGTTCAGCCATATCCCAATCCAATCTTCGGGTGGGTGTACCCATAGCTTCTTCGTGGATACAAATACCTCTCAAGAACTGGGGCTCGCCATTTAATAAAATCTCGTATCCTTGGGTTGAAGCCGTTTTAAAACCTACACGATCGGCTATCATATCATCACCCCGCGTATACGTAACCGTATATCGTTTTGGAGTATCCGGGAACCACCGTTCTAATTCTTTTGGCGTTTTAACCTGAAAATCAGCCGTACCTGAACTTCCAATGTATACCTTTTTCTTTACACCAAGCTCGGGAATCTGCACCATGATTTCCTCCTCCGATGCACTACCGTCGAGGGTAACATACCCTTCCAGATGATTTCCATCCGGATTAAGGGCCAGATGGTAATCGGTTATAAATACTGATTCTGTTTCTACGAGCCATACCGAACGCGTAATACCTCCATAATTCCACCAATCAAAATCGGCAGCAGGAATCCCATCTTCACGACGTTTATTGTCTACCGCTAACACGAGAGAGTTACCCGTTGGTTTTAGTTTGCCGGTTACTTCAAACTGAAAAGGAGTGAAGCCACCTTCGTGAATACCCAGTTTTTCTCCGTTCAAATAGACCTGGGCCTTATAGTTTACGGCTTCGAAATACAGAAACTGGCGCTCACTGGTTATCTCATAATTAAATCGTTTCCGATACCAAACCAGGCCTTCGTACCATTCCATACCGGCAATCTGGCTATTCCAATCTCCGGGAACCTGGATTTCGGGAGAGGTATCCCAATCGTATTCGATGAGCACCCCTTCATCCAATTTTGCCTTGTCATCAGCGGGAAAATCACGGCGATATTTCGACTTGATTAACCCCGTTTCCATAGGATCTACAATATATTGCCATGTCCCATCCAGACTTGACGCTGAGCGGCCATATATATTCTGCATGGGTAAGACAGACTGCGCATGCACGTGCTGCACGTATCCGATTATAGACAGGGCAACCAGAGTAAGAAGTAATCTGAAGACAGGCATGGATAAAATAAAAGGAGCCAATCGTCAGATAGGCTCCTTTTGAGTTATGTTACGATTGCTTACTTGATCAACGTCATTCGGCCGGTCTGCAACATCGTATTCGTTGCCGAACGGGCAGAAATCCGGTACAGGTAAATACCAGACGACAGACTGGACGCATCAATGTTAATATTCTGATTTGCTCCGGCTGTAAATCGCTGAGCAGGAATAGTCATCACGCGTTGCCCAACAATGTTGAATACTTCAACGGAAACTACAGAAGCTTCAGGCAGGCTGAATGCAATGTTGGTAGTTGGGTTAAACGGATTTGGATAATTACCCAGTAACTCGAATGAAGTTGGAGTGGTTAGCGAACCCGACTCCTCTTCCTCGTTAGACGTAAGTACACCAAACCAGGTTCGGGCTCCGAGTTCTCCACCATCACCGGCAGCTGTTGCAGAAGCCTGAGTACCAGGATAAGAGAAATCGAAGGATTCGCCTTCATCTTCGGTGTCGTATGGAGGTATATCTCCAGACTGATCAGCCCACCAGGCAGTTACCACGTCGGTTGGTGTAGCCGGTCCGTTAGTGAATTGAATGTCTTCATTTAACATGGTTGCGGAATCGGCTGCACTTACAAATGTAGCTGTAAGTGAATCGAAATTAACCGGTGCGAATACCGTATCCGGATAAGCATCCAGAATAGCGGGGTCAACAAAGAAGTTATTCCAACGAATGGTGGCTGTTTGCTCACCGAATTCTGCAATTTGCTCTTCATTAAGAGGAAGCATGGAAATCTGAGACAGTGCTTCCTCATCATCTCCCAGAATAGTGGTATTATAGAAGATATTGTTCGTAACCGTGGCATTTGCAACCTGACCCATTTCCAGTACCTGGAATCGGCCGGTATTCACAAACGTATTTTGATTCACATATACCCTTTCAATGATATCACCTTGATCCCGAAGGGCTTGGCTGGTAAGGTTATAGAAGGTACTATTCTCAAAATAAACCGTATGTATCGGGTTACCGCGATCGTCAATTCCGCGACCGTTATTTGGATCGGAAGTGATGCCAATATTACTGACGATTGAGTTTGTGATAAAAATTCTGGAACCAGAACCGTCTACCCGGAAGCCGGATTGGTTATCGCCAGTCATTATACAATCGTCCACGATAACCGTCATATCATTAGCACTCATACGAATAATCCGAAGTTCATCGCGGGTACCAAATTCATTTTCGTTCGTGAAGAATAAGCCTCGTAAGGTGAGATCACCTCTTGGCCGGAATGCACGATCGGAAGAACCACCTGTAGGTACAGCTGGAATTAAGCGTGGTCGCTCGGTATACCCATCTTCAGCAACGATCGTCAAATGATAATCTCTATGCTCAATGGCTCCGTCAAGCAGATAAAGTCCACCGCTTGAAAGTACGTACACGGTATTCGAATCAACTCGCTCACCAGTTTCTGTCGTATCGCTGCTAATAGCCTGATTCAAGGTTCCAAAACCCTGAGAAACTTGTACCGTTCTTTGAGCAAATGCTTCAAAAGAACCCATTAACAAAAGAACGAGAACCCCGACCGAAAGTATGGGTAGTGTCCTCATTATTTTTGTAACTGTTTTCATGTATGCCTCCTATGGCTTGTTTTGTTTAGGTTAAAATCGAAGTCTGGCACCCATCGTAGCCCGTAACCCGTAGAATTGTCTAAAGGTTAGATTATTAATATCACCACTACCAATCGTGGATCTCTCCCTTTCTGCTGTAAAATTGTTCACATTTAGAAAAACGGACAGCCCTTCAAAGCTTTGCAGTTTTTGGGTTACCTGGAAATCCCAGAAACTAAATGAACTGGTTAACTCATCCCCCGTATCAATCTGTCCTAAACCAAAAAGAATGTCATCCTGATGATTGAGTGAGGCACGTGCTGAAAATCCTCCGATTTCATACCCAATCGTTAGTGCAGCTACAAAATCGGGTTGATCGGGAGCTTTTCCGGAACGTACGGTATCAATCACAACAGGTTGAAATGGTGGGTTCGGATCACGCTCGTCGGTCACGATAAACAGGGGATAGAACGTCTCCGAATCTATAAATGCGACGTTTCCATTAAAGATGAGCCCATTAAATGGTTTCGGCAGAAATCTGAAATCGGTTTGGAAATCCACCTCAAAACCCCGGATAGTTGTGAGCTCTTCGCTATTGATTACTTGAGTTAACTCATATCCATTAAAAATACTTTCTGGATCTCTGACTCTGGTAATCGCGGTATAATCAATATTCTCGAGCTCTTTATAAAATCCTCCAATCGAGAGATACCCGATCTGGGGATCAAAGAACGACAAAAAGAGATCAAAATTCCTGGCCGAGGTGGGTTGTAAATCCGGATTACCTCTGCTAACGGTGAATTCGGTGTCGTTTATTTGTTCAAAGGGAACCAGGTTAAAAAAGTTAGGCCTGGATAGAGTTTCGGTATAGGCCGCTCTGAAACTGACCGCCTCCGTTACCTGGAAACGCATTTGAAACATTGGGAAGAAACCGTCATAGCTTTGACCACCCGTTGTATCTCTAAGTTCTCCGAATAACCCCAGTTCCTGAGCCAAATCTCCAAAAACACCCTGATAGTCATTATCAGTGTGCTCATAACGTACACCAGGAATAAACGTAAACCGTTCGCCTACGTTAATTTCGGTCATTATGTAAGCAGAAGTTATCGTTTCACCTGCTTCATAGTCTCTCAATTGTTGTACACGATTTGTGTCGTAAAACTCCTCATATGTTTCGGCGAAGTCTCGGAGCAAGCTGCTGCTCAATCCCGGTGACAACAAAAAACCCTGACTATCACGGAACGGATCGGGGTCGTAATCCTGATCTATAAAATTGCTTATCCGGATATCGCCATTCGGAGTTAAATCAAACAAATCCGGATTATTCTGACCAATAGAGCTGATGGTACCAAACCGTGTTCTTATCTCGTCCTCGTTATTGGAGCGCTGTTTATCCCAGTACTTTCCACCAAACTTCAGGTATCCACCCACATCCTCTCCAGCGCGGAATGCAATTTTCATATTGGCCTGAGCAGTTATATCCCGATCGGCTGTTCGTCTGAAATTATTCGTTCCAAACAGGTAACTGGTATTATCCAGGTTATTCAATGCGAAGGAAGGTATTTCATTAAGGGGTGTATTCCCATCAGGAACAGGGTCATAAGCCGCACGTTCTTCAAACCTCGCAAAATTGGAAAACGGTGTTTTATTCAGGGAGAAGCTGTTGGACAACTGCCAGTCCCACTTAATCTGGTTCTTTACGTGTTCTCCCCGCAGAGAATTGGAATAAACCTGAGAGAAGCGATCCCTCTCTCTTAAATCATACTCTGTACGGGTATTCTCAACACGGTATCGCTTTCGTACCCGCAGCTCATCTCTGTCTGTTCTTCCCATAAAGCTGTTAAAGAAAAACTCATTGTTTCCAATAGAATAATCCAGGTTCAAACCTAACCCGTACCGATCTCTTAATTCCTGGTTATCCGTAAGGTTGAGATCTTCGATGTTAAAGTTTTGGGTTTCTTCAATCACCAGGTATTGTGCATCCAGTATATGAGCGGTACGGTTTACTTGCTGGGCACTCCCTGTAAATAGCACGCCCAGTTTATTATTAAAGAACCGGTTACTCAGATTGATACCTCCTTTATAGTCCTGGAACGTCTGGGTTAAATCGTTATACCCTCCCTCCATTCGTACTTCTCCTTTAAACCCGGCAGGCGCGCTTTTTACCAGCAGGTTAACGGTTCCACCTACCGCATCGGCGTCCTTATCGGGCGTAAGCGCCTTAAATACCTCAATACCGTCCAATACTTCTGGCGGAATCAAACTTAGATCCACGGAACGGTCATCGGGATCAGTACCTGGTAAACGTACTCCATTTACTGTGATGGAATTGAAGCGCGGTGACAACCCACGAACCACAACTTTTGAAGCCTCACCCGCATCTCTGGTCACCGAAACGCCAGGTAGACGTGCCACAGATTCAGCAGCGTTTTGATCCGGGTTTTCCTGGATGCGTTCTTTGGATACCACATTCACAATGGTATTGGACTCCAGTTGCTGTTTAATAGCAGCAGCCTGCCCCTGGGCCTGGGCCAATACCACCACCTCTTCTCCTTGAACCGTCACAGAGCGCAACTCGATATCTAACACCACTTCTTGTCCGGGTTCCACCCGCACGTCGTAATTCTCCGTTTGGTAGCTCAGATAAGAGAACCGGACCTGGTAATCGCCCGGCGGAACATTCTTCACTGTATACTCGCCTTCGAAATTGGTTACATCTCCCTTGGAGAGGGTTTGGATGTACACATTAGCGCCAAAGACCGGCTCTTTGGTTTCCGCATCAATTACTTTCCCTTTTATTGACCCATTTTGAGCAAATGCACTGGCTTGAAACAGGATCCCGATCAACCAAACGAGCAAAAAATGCTTACTAACTTTCATAAAGAATTAATGACTGAATTACGCGCGCTTTGCTAGAAGCGCTTCCACTCACTTATTATAGTAGGTATACTTAATATATTCAATCGAAACCTTAAAAAATCCTTAACACAAATAAGGAGAGGTAATCCACTGATTTGCTAACACTTAACGGATAAGACAAGTAGAACGAAGTTGAAAAATTCGTTAATCCATACTCTGCTTAAAACCTGATAATCAAAAAAAAAGCCACTCCATGAGCGGCTTTATAACAGTGTAGAAATCGAGTGAACGATTAATCAAAGAGCTTTTTCATCCAGCCGAGCAACCCTCCACCTGACTTTTTACCATCGCGGCCTCCTTCTAGTCCTTCATACGATGGTCTCGGAAGCCCATCGCTTGCTGAGGGTTTACTTCTTTTCTTTTTTTGTGGTGGCCGGCGACCTGGCTTTTTAGGACTTCCCTTTTTGTTGGAAGTGCTTTTCTTATTGGGTTTAGGTTTGGGTTTGGGTTTGTCTTTACCGTTTGAAGACTTCTTCTCTTTTACTTCTTTAGGGAGCGGAATTTCGGAGGGTGCAAAGCCGACTTCCTCGCTAATGCGATCCATATCTTCACGGTCTATTTTATACACCAGAGACGTCATACCGGATAAGCTTCCTTTCCCAACTAATCCTGCACGATAGCGATACTCATCAACCTCGCCGGGCACATCGTAGTTGATAATCTGAGTTACCGAATCTAAATCGACTTGCTCGGCATTCAACCCTCCTGCCAGCAATACGTTTACTTCTCCGCTCTTGAATCGCTCGAATCGTTCAGTGTAAAACTCAGGATCTAACCCCTCATTTATACTTACCACACCAATACCTTTGTTACGGATGATACGGTACAAACGATCTGTAGTACGTTTTGACGCCGCAAAAACAGCTACTCTCACCGATGGTAAGCCAGATAAATAAGCCATCAGCGTAGAAATCTTAGCCCGTGGTGGGACAAGTATATAACGATGGTCCAGTTTTTCGGGAATCGGACCAGGCGAATCCGATTCTGTTTCTTCTTCAGCGGGTGAGGGTTCTGCCTTCTCTTCGATATCTTTCTTCAGCACAATAGAGATAGACGCTTTTTTCAGCTTTTCCTCTGCCCGGGCCAGTTGCTCGGATGATACTAAAGGATCTACTCCTTCTTCCTCGACTTCTGCCTGCGGTAGTTCATTGCTCTTTTCTTCGGCTGCCTGTTGTTTACTGTGGCTATCATTGGTCTGCTCTGTTGCAATTAGTTCAGATGCATCAGTCTCAAAACCAATAATGACAGCTTCTTCCAATTGAGAGGAGGAAAGCTGGGTAACCGCTTCATTCTTTTCCTCGGCCAGCAATATAACCTGAGGAGCCCCCGCAATAGACGCACGAATATCCCGCACGCGCTGTACCATATTGTAATTACCCATCCCATGCGCCTGATCTAGTATAATCAACTGCACCTGGTTCAGGTTTTGCTCTGTTTTCTTAATGATCTCAATTAATCGTCCCGGATTAGCCACTATGATAGAAGCACCTTCGTTCAGGGCTTCTGCCTGCACGGCTTTATCTCCATTCATTGCCAACAATGCACTGGAAACACCGGCATGGTAACCGGCTGCCCAAAGCTGTTCATCAAGGGCTTTGGCACGTTCAATTGAGGGGGTGAGAATTAAAACTCGGGTTCCTGGTTGCTCTCCATCTGAAGTTAATTTCCAAAGCGCTGGTATCAATAAAACACCATCTTCACCTGCCAGCTGCTTCACCATTAGATGCTTACTTTCTAATGCCTGCGGAAGTACTTCGTTGAGGAGAGGTGTTGGAGATGTTATTCCTATATCGGACAGCCCACTCACTAGATCGGGGCTTAGTCCATATTCTTCAAAAGACACTATTCACCTCTTCGTTTGTTATTCGGTTTTCAAAGATCAAATCTTCAACGTGTGAAGACGGTCAAATATACACATTCCTCAGCCTAAGCTCATTATTTTTCGACCCCGTTCTGTTTCATCTTCTCTTCAAATAACAGGCTGAATGTAGGATGTAACTGTATTCCACCCGGGCCCACGCGCACTACCAACCATACACCAATGAGTACAATAACCATCCCAAACAAACCTATAACCCCTGCTTCGGGACCAAAAGAACCACCCGTAATCCATGATGTACCTTCCTGTGTAATCTGAATAACAGATTCCCGTACCATGATTCCGCTGACGGGAAACCCAAATACTCCGGCCTGGAAAAAATTCCAGGTGAAATGAATCCCAACCGACATGGCTAAACTACCCGTTAAAAGATAGGGTACCGCCAGCATGACCCCGGCTAATGTGATATTGATAATCGCAATAAGTGATGCATTGGGGTTCGCTGCATGCATGAGGCCAAAGATGAGCGAACTGCCAATGACCCCGGCTACAATACCAGCCATACTATATTTCTTAGAAAGAGTAGCTCCTTCAATCATATTCAGCATCAGGTACCCCCTGGCATGCACTTCTTCGTACAAACCAACCATAAGCATCTTCGCAAAAAAATAAACAAAGAGCACCCACCAGGTTGACGATAACGACCGTTCCCAGCCAAATCCAGTAACGGTTACCCATCCAAACATCCATTCCACTACAAAGATGAACAGCATAGCTACAGCACCAAGCAGGCAACCGATGAGAAGGTGAGTCCACCAGGTCCGGTTCAGGTTCAACCCTAATTCACTAATCCTCCGTTTATCCAACCCAACTGCAAATAATACTGCCGTTCCCACAATCAATACCCCGCGCACGAGATATTCTATAGGTTCGATCGGAATGAGCGAGGGCAGTGCCAGGAACAGTATAGAAATGATAAAAAAAGAAACCACGCGAAACAGAGCACGAATTCGTCGTTCTTTATCGTTGTAAAAAGGATTCATTACGTGATACCAGTATGTGATCGTGTGATGATACCAAAAAATGGAATACTACAAAGACCTAAAGTACTATGGAGCGGTTTGCTTTTTACGATATTCAATCCTCTTTTTTTGAGGATCACTTTTCGATTCCAACACCTCACCCATTCACTCCAAACTATAACGTTTCACCAGGATCCAGAACTTCCATCCTTTCGTTTGATTCAGGTGATTCCCCGTACCGATCCCTTGTTGCCAAATGGAGCCAGGAACAGTTGTTTTTTAGCATAGAAGTGGCCAGACAGGAGCTTCTTAACGGATCAAAAAGGTTATGTCTAATCCCGGCTAATGGCTTTTTTGTGTGGAAAGCAGGCTTTGAAGAGGCTCTTCCTTTTCTTGTGCGTTCCATTACTTCCCCATTATTGTTCTTTGGAGGAATCTTAGACCAGGATACATTGAGCTTCTCCATTGTTGAAACAAAGGCAGAACTTCTTCTTTTTCCCATTACCCCTTCCATGCCTTTGCTGGTTTCCCCCGGCAACCTGCCATCGCAAACAACACCCGCTGAACTACTTGAGTACTGGACACGGCCCTCATCCTCTTCCATCGACCTGGGTGTGGTTCGGGTACCCGATTTGGTCAAAGACCCATCCCTGAATACCCCTGAATTAGTGCAGCCTATCCCCAAAGTAAGAGAAGAAGAGGAAGGCTAGGCCGTTGAACCTGGCTTAGTTCCTGGTTTTCCTTCGGCTACATTATCATATAACCGGTAGGTTGGATAGGCCAGGTCAACATCGTCTAACTCTTTAAACACTTTTAAGATATGCACCCAAATCTGTTGTGCAGTACCCCGACGCGTTCGGGGGTTGGTTAAGTAGCGAATGGTTAAGTTTACCCCACTATCCTTCACATCAACATAAACAATGGGAGTGAGGTGTTTGTATTGTATGAGATACGAACGCTCTGCCCTTGTTATTTGCTCCCGCGCATTTTGAATAAATCCACGGGTTTCTTCTTCTACAATATCTTTGAGTATATCACGGGCTTTTTCCCAATCTGACTCAAAGGTGATCAACACAGCAATCTCATTCCAGATAAATTCAAAATCGGAAGTATAGTTTGCAATAGAATCTGTGAAAACCCGATGATTGGGGATATGAATAACGCGTCCCGTACTTTGATCGGCATCCACCCAGTTTCCGATTTCAAGAAGGGTAAACTTGAATACCCGAACATCGATGACATCCCCCTTGTTCTGACCCAATTCAATGCGATCGCCCAAATCAAAGGGTCGCCTCCATATAATAAATAGCCAGCCGGCCATATCGCTTACCGGATCTTTCAGGGCTATTGCGATACCGGCCGAGAGTAGCCCCAAATAGGTAGCAATTTCACCTAAACCGGAAAACCAGATCCCAAAAATAACGAGTATGGAAAGCGAGGTTGAAATATAGGTGAGGTTCTTTTTCCATTTATAGCGCAGCTTCCGGTTCTCAATCCTTCGATTAATGATTCGGAGTACCACCAGACGTAATCCCCAAATAACCAGGAGTGACAACACCGTTTCCAGGAGTTGGTAAGCGATGTCCGGAGAATCTTCCAGAAAAGCAGCGATTTGATTGATAATCTCACTCATGGTTCAGGATGTCGTTAAACAGGATTTAATTATGTTGACTCTGTTTTTTTGAATATCTTTTAAATTCGTTCAAAAACAAACGAATCTCCATGTTATATATCTTTTTAGTGGTATTAATTGCCATCATCTGCGCCTTATTGATTTTAGTTGTTCTGCTCCAAAGCGGACAAGGTCAGGGACTATCGGGAGTAGCTGCAACTGGTATTGCCGGAAATGCAGGTTTAGGTGCCCGACGTACCGCTGATTTGCTTTCGAAGGCTACCTCTGTTCTTGGAGGTGCTTTTTTGGTGCTTTGCGTGATTGCCAATTTTGCTATCGAGCGTACAACTACCGATAGAAGTATTTTACAGGAAGGAGCGGTTCTTCCAAGTACTGATCTTTCTGCACCAGCGCAAACAGCTCCTGCTATTCCTCAGGCTCAGCCTCCTGCTTCAACGGAGTCTTCTTCTGGCGAGGATTCAGAAAACTAACTTTTTTGTTTTTCGAGAGTTGACGAGTAAGCCCCTTCCGTATCGGTTGGGGCTTTTTTATTTGCATCATAATATCTTCACACTTAAGGCATACAATCTCTAAAAAATGATCATTATGAGGTTTGGGTTTTTTGTCGTCGCAGTGCTCTTTTATTTGGCACACCCTGCAATGAGTCAAAGCGTATTCGAACTTCATAAAAACGGGGTTACTATTCTTTGTGATGGAGCAAGTCCCGGTGAAACAGGAGTAATTAATGGTACGGAGTATATAGCCATTACCAGAGATTCTCTCGAAGCACGACTAGCAGCCGATGGTGATGTAACCGTAGTTTGTACAAGCCTTATTGAGGATATGAGCTCGCTTTTCAATGCCGATACGCTATTCAACCAAGATATTGGAAACTGGGATGTAAGCTCTGTCACTAATATGTCTGCCATGTTCCGGTTAGCTAAATCATTTAATCAGGACATCGGACACTGGGATGTCAGTTCCGTTACTAACATGATTGTTATGTTCGGTGGCGCTTCAAGCTTTAATCAAGACATTGGGAACTGGGATATTAGTAACGTAACCAGAATAGATGGCATGTTTGCTTCTGCCCTCAGTTTCAATCAACCTATTGGGAATTGGAATATCAGCTCTCTTTCTTTTACAGCTCTCTTATTCTTTGATGCTAGGTCATTCAATCAAGACCTCAGCAACTGGGATGTGAGTTCTCTTTCTTCTATGTCAGCTATGTTTTTAAACGCTGAGTCTTTTAACCAGGATATTGGAGGTTGGGATGTGGATTCGATTGGGTTTATGAATGACATGTTTAAAGGAGCCACCTCATTTAATCAGGATATCGGACACTGGGATGTCAGTTCCGTTAAATCAATGACTGGTATGTTTCAAAATGCTTCCTCTTTCAATCAGGACATTAGTCAATGGAACGTTAGTTCTGTTCAGGAAATCGACAAGATGTTCAAAGGAGCCACTTCCTTTAATCAGGATATTGGAGCCTGGGACCTTAGCTCTGTAGAACTGATGGACAGTATGTTCTACGGAGCAACTCAATTTAACCACGATCTGAAGAATTGGTGCATTCCCTATGTATTTTCTGAACCAAGCGCATTTTCATTTCAAAGCAGCCTGGAAGAAGGCAACAATCCTATATGGGGGTTTTGCCCCGGTGGTGAAGATTTATTCTCCATAGCAGACAATGGCGAAACAATTTTGTGTAAAGGCACCAGAGCCGGCAATGCAGGAATTGTTAATGGCACAAGGTACATCTCGGTAGACCGTTATAGTTTGGATTACTACAGAAGAGTAAAGGAACTGTATTCTACTTGCACATCGAACATTACAACGCTGTCTTTCCTTTTTTATCAGGATAGTTTATTCAATGATCAAATTGAACATTGGGATGTAAGCTCTGTTACTAATATGGAAAGACTTTTTAGAAATGCGGCTAGCTTCAATCGGGATATCGGGAGTTGGGATGTAAGTTCCGTTATTAACATGGATGAGATGTTTACTGGAGCAGATGCATTTAATCAGAATATTGGAAACTGGGACGTAAGCTCCGTTACTACTATGAATGAGATGTTTCTCGGTGCTGAATCGTTCAACCAGGACGTATCCACATGGTGTGTTCCCGGAATACTTCAGGAGCCCGATAATTTTGCATCGTTTAGCGCCCTATCTGAATCTAACAAACCCGTTTGGGGAACCTGTCCGGATCCCGTTTCTATACAAGATAATGATGGCGTTTCTATTCCTGCCGAGTTCAGCCTTCATCAAAACTATCCTAATCCATTTAACCCCAACACCACAATTGCATTCGATCTTCCACAATCCGCTTTTGTGACCATTCGGGTATTCAATCTGTTAGGTCAGCAGGTTTCTACACTTACTCAAACTCAGTTCATAGCGGGAACTCACCAACTTGTATTCGATGCTCAGAATCTGGCTACGGGTATGTACCTGGTACGTATTTCTACCGTCAGCTAAAGATGCAGAAATACGTACCAGGTACATACCCGTAGCCAG
>JBCBST010000001.1:0-88863 GCA_039819115.1 Bacteroidota bacterium | reverse complement strand
GGATCGGCGTCCGCCGGCCATGCCTACGGCAGGCGGGCAAGGCGGACTGGTCCGGAATGACGAAGAGATGGGCTACGCGGCAAGCGTACCGTAGCAGAGCTACGGTACGAGGGGGAAGGAACCCCTCAAAAACTAGCGCAAGCGTCCGCTTGTGCTTTTTTCAAATCAAACATACGAGCTAGTACATCTGGCACAAGCGGACGCTTGCGCCAGATGTGGGACACTACGGTGCGTAGATCGGCATGCGCTCGGTGCGGTGAAGGGTGATGATGCCAAAACCGGCTCTGGGTGGACGAATGGTGGCTTCAAATACCACTTCCATGGTCGTGTAATCTACTTCCACCACTTTTCCCGATAAAAACGGCTCCTGGATGGCACCAGGTGAAAAGAATACGTGATTGCTAACCGGATCGTAATCCACATCAGAAACAATGCGGGAGTACGTCCCAAGACCTCGTTCTTTCCCATAGCTCCACACTTGCTGCACGGTGTTGTTTTCTTCATCGATGGCGTACTCCACGGCCCGGCTGTATTGCCCGGAACCGGAAAAATGCCGGTTATCCCCATTATCGAACAGGATCAGGTTTCCGTCGGGCATAATCTGGGGAGCATGCTGATACCAGTTCCATTCAAAGTCGGGGTGCGGATCGTCTCCGTTTTTAACCCGGTCGTCATCAATCTCCATCCCCTGAGCATCCAGAGGCTGAAGTAAATAGGGCCCTAACTCTTCTCCCCTCCCCGATTGTCGCCATCCACGGTGACTGCCTAAAATCCATACCACCTGGTTATCGCGGGTTAGCTTAATCACGCCCTGTGTTCTCCCGGAAAGAATGATACAATCGTCCTGTTCGGAGTATTCCACGGCGTTCACGTGTATCCAGTCTCTGGTATCCGAAGTGAGCGTGGTTCTGTCTTGCTGAAGCGACTCTTTTAAATCCCAGGTCTGGACAATGCGATTGGCCTGACGGTCGATTTCAATAACGATGTCTTCTACCGTAGGTGCTCCCAGTTCGGAAACCAAAGCGATGAAGTTACCATCCGGTTTTTCCGTCACTTCGTGATGAAATACATATCCCGGCATATCCCAGGTATTCAGCACCTCGCCCAGCATGTTAATCTCATAGATTTTTCGGGTAGTCCGATCCCCGAAATACAGGTTTCCATTTTGAAGGCGTTCAATCCCGTTATCATAAAACAACCCGTTGAGCGCAGGATGAGAGCTAAAGTCGAGGTACCAGCGGATGTCTCCGGATTCGTCAAACATGAACGCGCGCTGGGGTGTCTCCTGGCTATCGTGCCCGAAATAGCTGACCAGCGTCCATCCGGGAGCCATTTCATCGGCCCGGACTTCATTAATCTGAATGGCGGGAAGATCCGGGCTGAGGCGTTGTGTGGTTATGAGGTACTCTTTATCTCCGATGCGTTCTCCCTCTGAGGTGAAGAAGGCCACCTGCACCTGGTTGTTGTATTCGGCAAATAACCCCAACACAGGCAGTTCATGCTGGGTCGCAATTTCTCCGAAGGGTTGTATGAAATCGATCTCCCCGGTTTTAGCATACACCGTAAGCACTAGTTGAGTGGGTATATTCGTCTCAATGGAAATCACGGCAGTTAATGGGGCATATCCGGATGGGTTCATCTGAACCTCATCACTAATCAGCACTTCGCCAAGCTCGGGAACATCGGCACTATCGGAGGTGCACTGCATTACAAACAGGCTGGCAATGAGAAGGGACCAAAAATAAGGGGAGGATTTCATGATATGTTCCTCTGAATGACTGTTTAGAATCTGGTAGGTACTCGGTAGCTGGTTCGAATATACCATCCCGCCAACACATTCGCGTGTCTTTACGTATGCTTATTGTTCGTGTACATCGTGTATCCCCTGAAGTGGGACTTCTTAATCAGGAATCCATTCTTTTGCCTGCGTCTGAGTAAACCGTTGCTCAGGTATGTCTACATAAAGAAGGGCATTTCTCAAATGGCAGATTTTAATCATATTCAGCGGTTGAATAGCATAGCTTAGCTTAGTATACATGGAACCAACGAACTGAGGATGAAGTGAAACTTGTAATCATAACCGGACCACCGGCTGTTGGAAAAATGACCGTTGGACGTGAACTGGCAAAGATCACGGGATTAACCCTCTTTCATAATCATATGTCGATTGAGTTGGTACAGGCTTTTTTTGATTTTGGGACTCCCTCTTTCGAATACCTGAACAACCTCATCCGGTTTGAAATCTTTAAAGAGGTTGCAAAGAGTACGTCCGAAGGGCTGATTTTTACCATGGTCTGGGATTATGATTGTGAGGAGGATGAACAATTCATCAACGATACGATCGACATCTTCAAACAGCAACAAGCTGATATCTGCCTGGTGGAGCTACAAGCCCCTCTGGATGTCCGGTTAAAACGAAACGTACAGGAAGAACGGCTGGAGCAAAAGCCAAGTAAACGGAATTTGGAACAATCGAAAGAATCCCTGCTATACTTTGAACAGCATTACCGCATGAACTCAGCCGAAGACGAATTTGATGACCGGTTCATCTACCGGATCAATAATGCGGATAAAACAGCGGCTGAAGTAGCTGCGATGATCAAAACGCAGTTCAGGTTATAAATCCATCCTTCAATGCTCAGTACCTATTCAGATACCCCTTTTTTAACCGGATTATGATTGCGAGGACCTTATGAATGCATACATCGCACGGCTCCGGTCAACGCTGGGTGCTGACAAACTGATTCATCCCGGGGCCCGGATCATTATTGAAAACCAGGAAGGGGATATCCTGTTTATTGTTCGAACGGATACCGGACAGTTAGGCATCCCGGCTGGTTCATTTGAAGAGGATGAAACCATTGAAGCCTGTATTAAACGGGAAGTAAAAGAAGAAACCGGGTTAACCTTGCTTGATGTAGAAGTGATTGGAATTAGCACGAACCCGGTGACTGAAACTGTTGAGTACCCCAATAAGGATACCGTGCAATACTTCACGGTTGAGTTTTATTCGAATAGCTGGAGCGGTGAACTCAGCCTAAATGACCCTGCCGAAGTGAAGAAGGCACAGTTTATGAATCCATCGAACAGGGATAGACTACCTAATAATGAACAGTCTGCCTTTGAAAGCCTGGAGTACTTCCGAAGGCATAACCGCATCATGCTGAAGTAATGCAGCCGTTGGAATAAGGGGATATCCTCTTCCGAACAACCCCTAAACCTAGCGCAAGCGTCCGCTTGTGCTTTTTTCATATCGCGATTTCTGGCTAATACATCTGGCACAAGGATACTGAAATAAATTCAGCACAGGCAGCTTGCGCCAGATATGAATTCTATAAAAACTGTCATCCTGCCTGCCTGTCGGCAGACAGGTTCAAGATGACGAAGAGAGAATGATTACTCTAGAGCCAATACAGGCAGCTGGCGGACAGGATCTTATCAAAAGACAAACCAAATAAGATCACAACCTAGAACTGCTTGTTATTTCCATACCTGACAGAATTATTACTATATCCGCCATCCACCGTTTCATTTTTTTTTGTCACAAATGTACTTTTGATTACTTATAGCATTGATCGTCATACATAGATGTATACAAATTCAGTTAACGGGGGAAGCGATCAGATAGGTTAGTATATCAGGAAGCATCTATTCGTAAAGGGTCTCAGTGTAGCTGATTCAACTTTCGGTTTTAAAAGATTTTTGATGTGATAAATCAAAAATCGGAATTCTTAAACCGTAACGAATTAATGCATTATGAAACCTAAATGTATACTATTGGCTGTCATTTCCGGGTTTTTGTTTTCCTCTGCCATAGCGCAGCAACCGGGAATGTTTGAATTAAATCGTGGCCTGCCCAATCATGTGCTTACCAAAATACGTGTTGAGCATATTAAAGCGGAAGCCCCGTTCTTCTTTGAGTTGAACAACGAACCATTTGAAGACAACCTGATCAGGAAAGGGACTGTCATAGAGGTGGAAATTGCGCCCGGTGATCGAAGGTCTTTACGTATTACACGCGTTACCGGCTACCAGCCAGGTACCCGATCCTATATTGCACAGAGCAGGGGTAGCACCGGTGGAGGTGACCTGTTCGCTTTCACCTGGTCGGAATCCGGAATTAACGGCTTATACCATCCTGCTGGCAGGAATGCATTAACCTTTTCTCCTGACCCACATTCGGGGTTTGGTTATGTCGCTAAAGCACCTGCCCATACCGGTGCCTTCTGTGGCATTGATGAGCTGGAACCGCATGATAGTAAACACCCACACGATGAAAAGAGTAAACAGGGTCATTATGTAGATGATGTTGGTTTTTCTCCCGTTTTTTCTTCGTTAGAAGATACCGTTACGATCGATCTTATGATTGTGACCACGGAACGAGCAGAAAACTGGGTAGCCGACGAGATGGAAAACACCAATTCTACCAGCGGATACTACCCTAGCGTGAAGGCCTTTTTTGCCCAGGAAGTGAATATGGCACAAATGACATTTGATAACAGTCATATCAACATTGACTTACGTCTTGTACATGTGCACAAAGCAGAACTTACCCGGGAGCAACAGGCTGTTCGGGTGGCAGATAAGTGGAATAGCGTTAAAGAGTCGATCAATGGTTTTGAAGCAGTGGATAAGCTCAGGACACAGTACGGGGCCGATCATATTGCTTACATCGATCTCTTTGAAGAAAGTAATACATCCGCCGGGTTTGCAAATCGGCTGGGAAACCCGAGAGGGCGCCGGAGCATTAGTTATTCAGCACTTGATGTTGAGTGGGTTAGCACCCATGTTTATGTGCTAGCTCATGAAATGGGCCATACCATGGGCAATAGTCATTCCCGTACCCAAAATCAGGGTCCTGCCAATGCCACAGGTGCACTTTTTCACTATTCGGTAGGAAAACAGTTACCAGATTTTGTATCGGTTATGGCTTATGGTTTTCCAACTGCACCAGTCTTTACCGGCCCTGATGTATATTGGGATTCTACCCCAACGGGTTCCGACGATATCCTGTTGCCTGAAAACAGTGCCCTAACCATACGCCAGGTTAAAGGAGCCGTAGCTTCCTACTATCCCACAACCATCAATCCCCCTGTTTTTGAGGTTTCTACCCCTTCCATTACCGTACAGATGGATCCCGGCGAAGAAACCACCGTTCCCGTTACCCTATCCAATACGGCTACCCCGGAAGAGGGATCCAGGCTAAGGTGGAGCCTGGATTTTGATTTTGCCGGGTCGCCGGATGGCATGCCCAGCCGTAAAGACAGAGGGGTAACATCTGCTAAATACTCTTTGTTATCTCCCCACACATCAGACGCAGCATTTACCGGTTTCGGCGCTGAGACCGGGGAACTATTGTATAGCACTTCATTTGAGAGAGAGCGGTTCGTGACCGGAGAACATCCGGCTATATACGGTTGGAAGACCAGAAACGCAGACCATCTCGGGATATCGGATGAAAACCCAACCGATGGAACCCAGCATCTGAGAATAAGCGTGGATGATGAAGGAGAAAATACCGTCGAAAGCCCTTATTTCGGTGTTCTGCCTCTTGGCAACTATGACGTCTCTTTCGAGCTTTATGTATCGGACACCGGCCCAAATACACAAGAAGAGCAGTACGCCTTCTTTTTTACGGATACCAGGAACAACCAGGAAACATCAGCCGGTATGCAAATAAAGGGTGGAGAAGTGTCTGCATGGGGACTGGTATTGGACGAGGATGAAGGAGGTTACCTGCCCACAGACGCAACGATAACGCCCGAAGAATACCATACCATACGGGTAGTCTATAATACCGACACTCAACGCCTGCAGTATTACATCGACGATGAACTGATTGCCGAAACCAGGTATGCACCCGGAGCATTTGTGCCCGACAGGCTGTCGTTCGACGTATCCCAGCCCGGAATTTATATGGATATCGATCATCTGCAGGTACGCCGCCTTGAAGGGCCTTATTCCTGGCTAACCCTGGATCCGGGTTCTTTTTCGGGCAGTCTGAACCCCGGGCAGAGCGAGGAGATTGTACTTACGTTTTCCGGTGAGGGCCTGGGGCCGGGAGAGGTATATCAGTCCGAGCTGGTGATGCATACCAATGATGCCAACAACACCGAGGTTCGCATCCCGGTTACACTAACCATGAACGGAGAGCTACCCCTTCCATCCGATTTCGCCCAGTATAATGTTGTCCTCGATGACGGCAGCAACCAGGGTTGGCGGCTTTTATCTCCTCCCACCAACAACAATACCTATGCCGACATGCTGGGACAACTATGGACTCAAGGCATGCCCGGATCCGATGGTCCGGATGCTGACGTATCAAACGTATTTGTATTTGATACAGAGACCAATGCGTTTGAAGCGGTAACCGATCTTGCCAATCCTATGACCGGCGGCCGGGGATTTGCCATCTATGTGTATGGCGACAACAATAACGATGGAACCGATGATGGATTTCCTAAAGAACTGTCCTTTGCCGGTATCGCAAACCGCGGAGATGTCGTACCCGAGCTCAATACCGGTTCCTCCGGGAATGATGCATTTACCCTGGTTGGAAATCCTTTTGATGTTCCCGTTTACTGGGATTCTATGGAGAAGGAAGAGCTGACCGACGTCGTGTATGTGTACGATCCTTCCCTTCCGGGCTATAAAACCTGGAATGGTAATAGTGGAAGTTTGACCGATGGTCTTATCCCCCCTCACACTGGCTTTTGGGTGCAAAATCTATTTTCGGAAGCACCGTTACTTATTATAAACGAGGAAGAAAGCACAGTACCACCCCCACCTGACAAAGCTGTTGCAGCTATACCGGCTTTTTCTATACATGCTGAGATGCCATGCCCTGATACCAGTAGCTGCCAGACCGGGCAGCAGGTACGGAACAGTACAACCTGGTTTACCTTCGGGGAAGAAGCCTCGACAGGCAAAGATAAAAAGGATGCCTATACCTTTCTTCCGCTTGATGTTATGCCTTACATCAAGCTGGCCACGCGAATCGATAGCGCACTCTACGATATCAATCATCTTCCCGTGGCCTTGGGGAAAGCAATGGAAATCCCGCTGCACTTCTCGGCGTACACTGTGGCAGAAGGAGCATGGGTAAAAGAATCCGGCGAGGTAACCTTCACCTGGTCCGGGCTGCACAACATCCCGGAAGCATGGACAATAACCCTCCATGACTTTGAAACAGGAGCCGTAGTGGACCTGAAAACCGAAGATCAGTATACCTTTACCTTCCGGACAGAGCACACAAAACAGGAGATAACAACACGGAATACGTTGTGGGTACCGGTTTCGGTAACAAAGGAAAAAGCGGAGTCCTACGAGCGCTTCACCCTCACCCTGGAAACATCTGTGTCCCTGAATACTGAAGATGCTTCCCTTCCAACCACGGTCAGCCTCAGGCAAAATTACCCAAACCCCTTCAACCCCTCCACGATCATTCGTTTTGGTGTACCCCGGAATGAGGTGGTGAAGCTGGAAGTGTTCGACATACTGGGTCGCAAAATAGCTACTCCCGTGGATGGAAGAAAAACAGCCGGGTGGTATTCGGTTTCCTTTGACTCCCGTCAATCATCAGGAGGATTGTCTAGCGGAGTATACGTGTACCGCCTTCAGGTAGGCAGTAAGATCCTGACACGTGCAATGACCCTCATCAAGTAATTAAAAACCGTGCATTATGAAACGTACAAGTAAAACAGAACACGATCTAAAAACCTTTATAAATAAACCAAAACCCCTGTTTTTGCCGGGAGAAACCATGCCGATAGCATGCCGCAAAACACGCTCTTTATACCAGTGGCTTTGCAGGGTGGCGGGGGTGGAAGCCTGCTGGATAGAAGGCATAAAAAAGGAAGGCATCCTCATCTGGAGCGTGGTTAAAAAGATTGCCGGGAATTGGTTTATGATAAGCATAAACAACAATAACATAAGACCGGGGCACTTTCTTCGACGTTGTTCGATACTGGTGCCCTTATTGTTGACGCTGTCTCGTCCTGCAGAGGTCCTGGCTCAGGCTGATATTGATATCAGCTCTTTACTCACCGGAAGCCCTCAGGGCGTCGTATTTAATGGCGTGGCTGATTTTGACAGAACGGGTACAAGTACAGCTGTAGGCGATGTAAACGGAGATGGTATCGAAGATGTGATTATCGGAGCCCGATTGGCAGATCCCGGAGGAATACGGAATGCCGGAATTATTTATGTGGTCTTTGGAAGCTCGGAAGGCTTTGCCTCCGAATTGGAGCTGTCTTCGCTCGACGGAACCAATGGCTTTGCCATACATGGCATCGAAAACCGTAACAGGAGCGGGCGGAGCGTGGCAGCCGGCGATATCAACGGAGACGGTAAAGACGATGTGATCATCGGGTCTCAGTATGCTTATGATAGTTTCGGGGGTACCTACGTGGTATTTGGAAACAATACCATTCCCCCTGTTGTGGAGCTTTCCTCACTGGACGGAAACAATGGCTTTGTGATAAAGGGTGCCCGTTCAAATGATCGGAGCGGACGGAGTGTGGCAGCCGGCGACATCAACGGAGACGGCGCAGACGATGTTATTATCGGGGCACATTATGCGGATCCCAATAGAGTGGACAGGGCCGGGCAGACCTTTGTGGTATTCGGAAACAACCAGCAGGATGACTTCGATGCGAAAATCGAGCTTGATGAGCTTAATAGAGCCACCGGCTTCGTGATCAACGGGATAAACAGAGACGACAAAAGCGGATATTCCGTCTCTGCCGGAGATATCGACGGAGACGGAACGGATGATGTGATTATCGGAGCTCCGTATGCACGAGCCAACAGAAAGGATGAGGCCGGGGCAAGCTACGTCGTGTTTGGAAAGAACCAAGGGAATTTCGACTCCGAAATAGAACTCGATGACCTGAATGGCAGTACCGGTTTTGTGCTCACCGGGGTAAACTCATATGAATATAGCGGCAAGAGTGTGACAGCCGGCGACATCAACGGAGACGAGAAGGACGATGTAGTCATTAGAGCTCCGGGTTATAAGCTTGCGAGTAGTCCGGAAGCCACCTATGTGGTATTCGGGAGAGACCGGAAAGATTTCGATGATAAAGTAAGACTATCTGATCTCGATGGCAGGGATGGCTTTGTCGTTAATGGCAGCATCGACGATACGGAAGAAAGAACAGGTAGCAGAATAGCAATGGGAGATGTCAACAGAGACCAAATTGACGACCTGATCATCGGGAGTTATTTAACCCATAGCAATGGATTCGGTTTTGTAGGAATAACCTATGTGGTCTTCGGTAGTGACCAGAATAACTATTTCCGTTCCGGAGTAATCGAACTCGCAGACCTGGATGGGAACAATGGAATTGTACTGAATGGAGTAAATTCTTACGATTTCTGCGGAAGCAGCGTGCTAACCGGAGATATTGACGGAGACGGAATCCAGGACCTGATCATAGGCGCTTCCGGTGGAGATCCCAACGGACAACGATCGGGTGAAGTGTATGTATTATTTAACCTTCCTGTCACTGGTTCCCGGTAACATGGCAGGTAAGGCATAGTGATTACGGATGCCGGTCATGTCTACGGCAGGCAGGCATGGCGGACTGGTCCGGAATGACGGGTTCCCCTCGTTACGTAGCTGTGCTACGTAATGGAAGCACACTCTTCCTCCAAAAACTAGCGCAAGCGTCAGGTATCAGAGGCACTTGGTTTTTTTGAGGCTGTCACCCTGAGCTCCGAGAATCCATTAAGAAGCAACGTAGAACCAGCGAAGGGTATCAAATGGCGTATCATCGAGTAGTTCCGCACTTGATATCCCTGCCTACCGGACAGGCAGGCTTCGGCTCATCCGCCGGCCATGCCTACGGCAGGCGGGCAAGGCGGCCTCGCTCAGGATGACAGCGTTGAGGCAGAAAAGGATAGATAAAACGCCCCTGCCTTTTTCTCACGTGGTCATTCCTGTCCGCCAGGTGTGTGATCGTAAAACTCATTATGTAGAAAGCGTTAAACCCCAATGAAAATCTACTGTCTGACGAGTTTCAGCTTGGGGTTTAGCCGAAGTGTAACCATTGAGCTGAAACGAGGAGTTTAGCCTGCCTGTCCGGTAGGCAGGATTTTCTTGATCTTTTGGGCACTTTTGCATCAAGGTAAAAGTGCCAAATGAAACGGATTGAGATTCTCTTTAGCCTACCTCTGGCACAAGCGGATACTGAAACAAGCCTGCCGGCAGGCAGGCAGGTTCAGCACAGGCAGCTTGCGCCAGGTGTGGGACGGTAGGAGGGTGTTCAGGATGACGAAAAGAAAAAAACGCCCCCACACATCAACCGAACTACCCATACGTCTTCAGGATGCGCTGCGCCTGGGATGTATATCCTCCGCCAAATAAATTCACGTGTACCAAAATGGGATATAGATTCCAGAGTTCCAGGCGTTGTTCCCAACCGGATTCCAAAGGGTATGCTGCCTGGTAGGCTTGGTAAAACACCGATGAAAACCCACCAAACAACCGGGTCATAGCGATATCCACTTCCCGGTGACCAAAATACACGGCCGGATCAAACACGGATGCCCTGCCGTTAGTAGTTCCGAAGTAGTTTCCACTCCACAAATCTCCGTGAAGTAAAGCGGGTGGTTCCTCCGGAAACAAATGAGGCATTCGAGCTGAAAGAGTATCCAGGTTATTAATAAGCGATGAAGGAAGAAGGGACGAATCGATCGCCTGTTTGAGCTGAGGCTCTATTCGGAATCGGATGAAAAAATCTGCCCAGTCTTCCGTACTGGTGTTTACCTGGTTGAGACGACCAATGTAGTTATCATGATCCAGCCCAAAGCAGGGGTCTGTCGTTTTGTGCAACTGCACCAGGCCAACACCCAGAGCCTTTGACGAGGTCTCTGATCGGGGTTCTTCTTCTATCCATTCCAGGAGCAGATAGTGAGCCGAACAGGCAATAACCGAGGGAATGACCAATCCGCTATTAGCGGCATGCAGAAGATCCAGACCGCGGGCCTCCGCTTCAAACATACCTTCTGGTGGATGCTCATGGTGCTTAAGAAAAAGAGGGGCACCTTCTTTTGTGGTCACCCGAAATGCCTGGTTGATATCACCACCAGACACGGGTTGATATCGATGGATCCGAATACCGGATACATCCTCTATGTGTTGAATAACCTGTTGCAAACGCATGATCCGTAGTTAAAAGATTCATCTCGTTTGCAACATACGGTTTGTTTACCCTACAAATAAATCTGGCACTGTATAGTAAACGTGCTTCGGTGTTCGCTCAGCTCAAACCCTTGCACCTGCGATCCGGTAACGATAGGGCGTAGTGCGTACTGGAGCGTTACTTTTGCGTTATGACCGTCCAGGTAGTAGTTGAGACCGAAATCGTAGTTCTGGATACCGGTATCTAAAAAGTCGAGCTGCTTGTGGGTGAATTGAGCATAGGGCTGCAATTGTCCTTTCGATAGCAGGTTCTTCGGTAATAAATACCCAACCTGGGTGGTGGAAATGGTTCCGGTACCTAAGAAAGGTTCTGCATTTCCGAAACCGGATACCGATGTATTCGCGCCGGCATTACCGTTTGGATTCACATTCATGATCCCAATATTTCTGAGATAGTTGTCGCCGAAATCATACAGATACAAGGTGGTGAGAGCGGTAAGAGCCGTTCCTTTTTGGGTATTTAACGGTTTATCATAAAACACGTCAAAGGCAAAATGGGTGTGATCCTGTCGCTCTAATCCATTCAACGTCTGGATACCGGAAGCTTCGGGGTGATGATAAAATCCGGCACCGATGTTGAACACTTCCTTGGTTCCCAGGTAGCTGCCTACTTTATAGGGCACCACATCGGCTTCCCGATCGGCAAACTGGTACTCCCAGTAGCCCCCGACCGACCAGTTTTCAGTGGCAATGTTTACCGCCTGGTTTGCTGAAAGTGCAGCACTGTTATCGGTTAAAAAGGGTTTATTGAGATGCATACGATAACCGAATTTACCCAATTGACCCTTTGCATAAATCCCGTATTGCCGCGCAAACTGATCGGTGAATTCAATGTTCGGGTATTGAACCAGCGGGAAATCGAGGGTCATAATATTCAGGGTGGATGCCGATGTTAGACGGCTTAGCCCGTTCCAGTAATGCAGCCCCACACCGATATGCATGCTAAAAGGCAGCCCGCCATTACGGGTATCCTTCAGATTATCGGCAATTTTGTATTGGGTCCAGGCATCGTGAATAAATACCTGGGGCTTTTTGCCGGCTCCATAACCTCCTGCGCCGCCGGTACCGGATCCACCCCCATTGGCAAAGGTCTGATTGTTGATACCCCAATGCATGAGCACCAGGAAGTCGTCGTTGATCTGGCTGTACATAATAAATCGTGATCGTCTCATCCCTACATCAAAAGTTTGATCGGATGAGCGGCCGGTTACGTCAACCGTGCCGGGATTATTCTCAATGGAGCGCACCCATACCTGGTGCCATTGAATCAATCGGAAATATTTAGATCCGTCTTCGTTAAGCTTTACCTTGAGACCGCCGGTGTAATCGAGTGAACCCTGGCCAAAAAGAGTGGTGGTTAGCATGAGTACAGATCCTATCATAAATCCATACGTGCGAAACCGTCTGTGTAGTCGTTTCATTACCTGTCCTTTCGTTTAATATTACCGGTTACCGGCCGCTTATCCCGTTCCTTAAATGGAGAAATCCAGAAACTATATCCCATCCCTGTCAATCTCTGAAATCATCTAAACGCATGTTATGAATCTTATTCACGATACACACGTGGCAGGGCTTCACATCAAGTAACAAATATTATGAAAATAATGCTTCGCTATGCTCTCATTTTCCTCTTTTCTGTCTTTTTTTCGAGCCTGATCCGGGTTTCCCTGCCAGCACCCGGATGCGCTTCACAGGTATAACGAACCCAACACGACCAGGGTATAATACCACGAGAACATCCATCGCGATTGGGTTAGAAATAGTTCGTTAGTTCAGCCCCTCTGCAGGCCAGGCTAAGCCACGCATACCATACTAGACATCAAAGCTGATACCCTGTGCCAGGGGCAGGTCATCACTCCAGTTAATGGTGTTCGTTTGACGACGCATATACGCCTTCCAGGCATCCGAGCCAGATTCCCGGCCTCCACCGGTTTCTTTTTCACCACCAAACGCCCCTCCTATTTCGGCACCACTGGTACCGATATTGATGTTGGCGATTCCGCAGTCTGAACCCCGTGCACTTAAGAAATTCTCGGCCTGACGCATGTTCAAAGTGAACATCGCAGAACTGAGTCCTTGTTTCACCCCGTTATGCATAGCCATCGCCTCTTCCAGTTCGGAATATTTGATGAGATACAGGATCGGGGCAAACGTCTCTTCCTGAACGATGTTGAAGTGATTTTCAACCTCTGCAAGTGCTGGTCGTACATAATATCCTTCCCGGTCAATTACCTCCCCGCCGGTAAGCAGGGTGCCACCTTCTTCTTTAATCGAGGTCAAGGCCTTTTGCATGGTTTGAACCGCGAGCTCGTCAATAAGCGGTCCAACGAGCGTTTCAGGTTCAAGGGGGTTTCCGATGGTCACTTTTTCATAAATCTCGAGCAATCGTTGTTTTACCTGATCGTATACTGATTCGTGCACAATCAGACGGCGGGTACTCGTACATCGCTGCCCGCAGGTTCCTACTGCTCCAAACACGGTAGCCCGGACAGCCATCTCGATATCCGCCTGCTCCGTAATAATGATGGCGTTATTCCCGCCTAATTCTAAAATGGATTTCCCGAGGCGGCCCCCCACTGTTTTGGCCACTTCTTTACCCATACGGATAGAACCTGTTGCGGAGATCAGCGGAATACGCTCATCTTCGGTCATCCATTCCCCTACGGTCCGGTCACCGGTCACCAGGTTAAAAATGCCTTCGGGTAAATCGTTTTCCTTGAGTACTTTCGCCACAATCTTTTGGATGGCGATGCCACATAACGGGGTTTTTTCGGAACCCTTCCATATCATCACATCACCACAAGCGGCAGCAATCATCGCATTCCAGCTCCAAACGGCTACCGGAAAGTTAAAGGCCGAGATGATACCCACAATACCCAGCGGATGCCACTGCTCGTACATGCGATGTTGGGGACGTTCACTGTGCATGGTTAATCCGTACAACTGCCGGCTCAGTCCTGTGGCAAAGTCGCAGATATCAATCATCTCCTGAACTTCACCCAACCCTTCCTGGTAAATTTTACCCATCTCATAGGTTACCAGTTTACCGAGCGGGTCTTTGTATTCCCGTAGTTTTTCGCCGATCTGGCGCACAATTTCTCCTCGCTGAGGAGCGGGAAGCATCCTCCACACGTGGAAGGCTTCTTCTGCCCTGTTCACTACTTCTTCGTATTGTTCCCGACTGGTTATGGTTACGTCAGCAATGCGCTTTCCATCAACCGGGGTGAAGCTGGTAAGTTTTTCCTTACTCTCAAAGTGATGCTGCCCTGTGCTGGTACCTGCATTGATGCCCTCTATACCCAGCTGCTTTAAAAATTCCATACGTTGTATTCCGATAACTAAGTGATCCGCAAAAGATAGAGGAATCCGCATTAAAAGTCGGGGTTCCACATAGAACTAAAATTCTGGTATCATTGCCGGATGAAAAGTGCTTCTCAAAACCAGATTAAACTGCTTCGCAAATTAAAACAGCGGAAGTACCGCGACCAGGAGGGACTGTTTGTTTTGGAAGGGGAACGGGCTGTTCGCCAGGTACTGGCGCGTCCGCACCCGGAAGTTGAAGCTGTTTTTTGTGATGAGCACAAGCAGGAACAGTACGATACCATGGCTGAATTCCGGGTGGATTCGGGTGTTTTTGAGGAAGTAAGTAATACCGAACACAACCAGGGCGTACTTGCGTTGTGTCGCACTCCCTTGCCCGCAAGTACACACGATCTAAAGGCTGATTCCAACCTGATCGTTGCTTTTGATCGCATCCAGGACCCGGGTAACCTGGGGACTATGGTTCGTACATCGGCCTGGTTTGGAGTTGATGCACTCCTTGTCGGTAATGGAACGGTGGAATTGTTTCATCCTAAAGTAGCCCGCAGTACAGCAGGCGCTACCGGTGCGCTCCCTTACCTTTCTGGTGATCTCCACACCCTTCTTGCAGAGCTGGAGGGCAGGCAATGGAATGTTGTTCTTTTGGATGGGAATGAAGGAGCAATACCTATGAGTCAGTTCAATACGAATACCCAGCCCACCATTCTGGTCGTGGGAAATGAGGGGAATGGCATTCATCCGGATCTTATAACTCCATCACGAACCCGGCTCCGTATTCCCAAACCGGGAGCTGACGATGCTGTTGAAAGCCTGAATGCAGCCATTGCGTTAGGAGTGGTTTTGGGATATTATCGGCTATGAGTTCTTTTAAGCGTTTTATTCCTTTCATACTTCTTGGCGTGGTTTTCTCCTGCTCTTCGCCGGATTCAAAACGGGTTATCCTGACTGTCGGAGATTCAAATGGAGCGGCTGAATATGGATGGGTGTATCAGCTACAGCAATTACGACCCGATGACGTGATTATCAATACCGCCATCTCCGGAAATACCATAGGATTTGATAATAACGGCCATGAATACCTGAATTCCCTTAAACGGATCGGTCGTTATATTGAAATAGCTGCTGATAGCGTACAACGGGTGGATGAAATGGTGATCCTGCTGGGCACCAACGACTGTAAATCCGTATTCAGAGGCAGAGAAAATGAAGCCTTACAAAACCTGGCTCAACTTATCGGAGATGCACAGCAGCTATTGACAGAACGTAACCTGGAAACCTCGCTCACCCTGGTTACTCCTCCTCCCTTTTCTCCCGACTCTCTGCTATCCGATAAATATAAAGGTGGAGATGCCTGTGCCGCATATCTGGCCGAACAGATGGCCTTTTTGGCTGAGGAACAGGAGGTACGATTTGTGAATATTTACTCTTCTCTTAAACCTGATTTTTCTACCCTTAATACCGATGGAGTCCACCTTACTGCGGAGGGCCATAAGCGGGTTGCTGAACAAATTAACGAAGCATTAAGAATACCTTAGTTACCCACTACTTTTCCACAACGCATTGCATGTGGAAAGGGCTTTAGTTTAATTCCACGAAACGGATCGATCTACACGGCTAATTAAACGACATACTGCCCATGCCAAGAAAGAAGAAAACCCCAAAAATCTTCGTCCTTGACACCTCTGTTCTGCTGTACGATTACGAAGCAGTCAAAAACTTCGAAAAAAACGATATCGCCATTCCCATTACCGTACTGGAAGAAATCGACACCTTTAAAAAAGGTAATACGGTAACGAATCTACACGCACGGGAGTTTATCCGGTATCTGGATGGGATCTCAAACACGAATATGCTCCACGACTGGACCCCGCTAAACGGGCGTACTCATGGTAAACTGAAAGTGATTCAGGATAGTATCAGCCATGAGGTTGATGCGATCAAAGCATTCGGGTCGGCCACCAACGACCATCGTATCCTCAATGCCACCCTTTCTATAAAAGAAGAGTATCCCGAACGCCGGGTGGTTCTCATCTCCAAAGATATAAACCTGCGTATTAAGGCCCGTGCACTGAACCTGGAGGCCGAGGATTATGAAACCGTGCAGGTTAAGGATATTGAGCACTTGTATCGGGGAAAAACAGAAATGGATATCGAAGATCCTTCCATCATCGCTAAGTTTTATGAAAAGGGTAAACTGCGCCCGAAAGAAATGATGGAAGAAAAGTCGATTGCCAATCATTATTACCTGATGAAAAGCCACGGCTCTTCTGCCCTGGGCACCTATAACGCAAAGTCCAGGTATATCGAGCTCATCGACAAATCCACGATGAATGCGTATGGAATTCATCCCAGGAATGCCGAGCAGACCTTTGCCTTGCATGCGCTGATGAATCCGGAAGTTTTGTTGTGTACCGTAACGGGTGCAGCCGGCACGGGTAAAACCTTACTTGCCCTGGCCAGCGCGCTGGAACAACGCAGTTCGTTTAAGCAGATTTACCTGGCACGCCCTATTGTTCCTCTCAGCAATAAGGACATCGGCTACCTTCCCGGCGATGCCGAGGCGAAAATCAATCCGTACATGCAACCCCTTTGGGATAACCTGAGCTTTATCAAAAACCAGTTCAAGGAAACCAGCAAGCAGTACAAGAAAATTGACGAAATGGTACAAACCGAGAAGCTGCGTATTGTACCTCTAGCCTACATTCGGGGCCGGTCCCTGAGTAACGTGATTTTTATCATTGATGAGGCGCAGAACCTGACCCCGCATGAGGTAAAAACCATCATCACCCGGGCCGGCCAAAACACGAAGATTGTCTTTACCGGCGATATTTTCCAGATCGACACTCCTTACCTGGATGCCCAAAGTAACGGTTTGAGCTACCTGGTGGATCGCATGAATAACAATCCCATTTACGCTCATATCAACCTGGAGAAAGGCGAGCGCTCTGAGCTGGCCAATATCGCATCGCAGTTACTGTAAATCTTTTGGGTTAAAACAGGTAAACTAAGCAGACAAGTAAACCCACCTGTTATGTCCATCATTATCAGACCATCAGATAAACTCAAAAAGGCAAAAGCTGAAATCAGCAAGTTAACATCAAAGAAAAAGTTAGATGTTGACAAGTACTGTGGCTTAGTAAAGGTAAATGAGAACCCTCTGGATTATCAGAGAAGAATGAGAACCGGTTTTCATTGTACATCAGATCTGAACCCATGAAAAAAAGCCTTCAACATCTGGAAACCATCGCCATTCATGCTGGAATGAGTGATGAACAACCACCTAATTCGGGTATTGTACCTCCCTTAGAACCTTCCACCATATTCGAACACCGCCCTGAAGGATGGAAGGAAGGAGACTGGAATTATACCCGATACTCTAACCCAAATCGCAATCAGCTGGAACAGGTGTTAGCTGCTCTTGAAGGGGGTGCAGAGGCTGTTACCTTTTCATCTGGTGTGGCTGCTATCGGAGCGGTTTTCCAGGCCTTGCCCAAAGGTGCCCACGTATTGTATCCGGAAGATGTGTACATGGGTACACGAACACTGATCCGGGAGTATGCCGATCGCTGGGAGTTGTCATTTGATGCCGTTGATATGACCGATCTGGATGCTGTGGAGGATGCGACCCAACCGCATACTGCTCTGCTATGGTTGGAAACACCTTCTAACCCCCTCCTCCATATTACCGATGTGAAAGCCATAACCGACATCGCTAAGGGTAAAAACATCGCGGTATGTGCAGACAGTACCTGGCCAACCCCATATAACCTTCGTCCGTTAGAACTGGGAGCCGATTTAGTGATGCATTCAACCACCAAGTACTTCAGCGGGCACAGCGATATCCTGGGGGGTGTGGTTACGGGACCGCCGGATTCTGAATGGATAGCACGCATCCGTACCATCCAGCAAATACAGGGTGCCGTTCCTTCTCCGCGCGATTGCTGGCTGCTTACGCGAAGCATACGCACCTTCCCTTATCGCATGAGAGCTCATAACGAACATGCACAACGCATTGCTGAGTTTTTAGATGATCATAAGCAGGTTGAGCAGGTATTTTACCCCGGTCTTTCCTCCCACAAAGGCCACGAAATTGCTAAAAACCAGATGAACGGTTTTGGTGGGATGATTTCCTTTTTGATTCACGGTGATGCTGAACGGGCACTACAAGTAGTTGCCCAATCAAAGCTCATCCTCCGTGCAACCAGCCTGGGTGGGGTGGAAAGCACTTGGGAGCATCGGAAAACAAGTGAAGGTGAAACCTCTCAAACCCCGGATAACCTGATTCGTCTGAGCGTTGGACTTGAGCACCCTGATGACCTGATTCAAGACCTCCGGGAGGCGTTGAACTAGTTAAGGGTGCTACTCGTAAATTTCCTCAGGTTTCATACTTTGTCATAGATTTATTACGTTTAGAAAAAGTAAGTCACTTTAAAATTGACCTACCATGCATTCTACCATTACCAAAAAAGGACAAATCGTTATCCCATCTGCCATTCGGAAAAAAATGGGGATCACGCCAGGCACAAAAATTCATATCGAAGAAGAAGGAAACACGATCGTATTAAAGCCGATAACTAAAGAGTATATTTCTGATTTGAAAGGTCTTCTTAAACCAGAAAAGGGAGAGAAATCGGCTCTTAATCTATTGATGGAAGAACGAAAAGCAGACCGGACCCGGGAAAATGGATCCCTCTAAACCTTATGTTTTTGATAGTTGGCCTGTCATTTCCTTTTTTGAAAACCAGCCGTCGGCCAATAAAATAGAACGCCTTTTAGAAGAGAGCGTCTCGAATAAGATTGACAAGTATCTGAGTGTGATTAATCTGGGAGAAATCTGGTATACCATCTGCAGGACGTACTCGGATACAAAGGCTGATTTGGTGGTGCAAAAACTACGTGATATGGGGTTCTTGTTTATTGATGCAAATTGGCATGTTACACAACAAGCCGCAGCTTATAAAACATTAGGAGGTATATCCTATGCCGATTGTTTTGCAGCAGCGCTGGCTAAAACTCAGGATGCCGTATTAATAACCGGTGATAAAGAGTTTAAGCGGGTCGCGCACGATGTGGATATTCTTTGGGTTTAAGCATAGCATTCTTTTACTAATAAAAGCGCTTTTCTAAAGTCCACAGGAACGATACCTATTTTGATCTAATTGGAATAATCCTGAACTTTTTAATCCGTGAAAATTTCAAGAAATTGCGTTTTAAACGCTTAAAACAACACATTGTATGGCAAAGGTTGAAGTGGTAATGCCCCAAATGGGTGAATCGGTAATGGAAGGCACCGTTATCGAATGGAGTAAACAGGTAGGAGACGAAGTAGAAGTAGATGAAACGCTCCTCGAGATTGCTACCGATAAAGTGGATAGTGAAGTCCCTTCTCCTGAAGCCGGAATCCTGGTTGAAGTATTGGTCGATGAAGGCGATACCATTGAGGTAGGCAAACCCATCGCAATCATAGAAACCGATAAAGCCGCAGCCGGAGACGTATCGTCAAATGGAAGTAATACGGCTGCACCAGAACCTGCACCGACCCCGGAGCCCGTACAGGAAACTCCTCCGACCCCGGCACCTGAACCTGTCGCGGCGGCAACTCCGCAACCAGCTTCTGCTCCCTCTTCTGGTGGTGAACGTGTAGAAGTGCAAATGCCTCAAATGGGTGAATCTGTGGTTGAGGCTACCGTTATTGGCTGGAATAAGGAAGTAGGTGATACGGTAGAAGAAGATGAGACCCTCCTCGAGATTTCTACCGACAAAGTAGACAGTGAAGTACCAAGTCCTGTTTCGGGCACATTGATTGAAATTCTCGCTCAAACCGACGACACCATTGAAGTCGGTCAAACCATTGCCGTTATCGCCACGGGTGACGCAACCGCCACTGCTCCGTCAGCACCTGCTCAACCTGCCGCACCCGCTTCGGCGCCGGCACAACCTGCGCAGCCTACGGGTGGACTAACCATTGAACAGGTAGCTGCAGCTTCACCGGAAGACCTGATGTCAAGTGCCGGTACCGTAGTTAACGGATCGGAACCTCAACGGGTAGGCAGCGATGGACGGTTTTACTCTCCATTGGTTCGATCAATCGCAAAAGAAGAAAACATCAGCCAGCAGGAGCTGGAAACCATCCAGGGTTCCGGAGCCGGAGGGCGTGTTTCTAAAAAGGATATTCTCCAATTCGTAGACCATCGTAAATCCGGAGTGGTACCACAGGCAGCTCCCGCTCCTGCCCCCGCCGCACCACCGGCGCCTGCACAACCAGCCACAGCCTCATCTTCCCGCGATTCTATCTCTGCCGGACAATTGAATGTTTCTCATGCCCCATCCGGTGATGTGGAAGTGATTAAAATGGATAGAATGCGCAAGATGATTGCTGAGCATATGGTCAAATCCAAGCAGACCTCTGCTCATGTCACCACATTTGCCGAGGTAGATGTAACCAATATGGTTCGGTGGAGAAATGCGAATAAAGTGGAATTCAACAAAAAGACCGGTCAAAAGCTGACCTTTACGCCGTTATTCGTTGAGGCTATCATCACAGCAATGCTGGAATTCCCTATGATTAACAGCTCGGTGGATGGAGACAATATCATTCTCAAGAAAGACATCAACTTCGGATTGGCTGTAGCTCTAGGTCAGGGTGGTGAAGGCGGCCTGATTGTTCCTGTGATCAAAAAAGCTCAGCAGAAAAACCTGATTGGGTTGGCTGAATCTGTGAATGAAGTGGCCACAAAAGCCCGTAGTAAGAAACTTAGTCCGGACGATCTGGTGGGTGGAACCATTACCTTAACGAACTATGGAAGCGTGGGTAACTTGATGGGTACTCCTATCATCAACCAGCCACAGGTGGCTATCATCGGTACGGGTTCCATCGATAAACGTCCTGTTGTTATGGAAACCGAAGCAGGCGATGTTATCGCCATTCGCCATATCATGTATTTATCTATGAGCTATGATCATCGCATTATTGATGGTGCACATGGTGGTGCCTTCCTGAACCGCATTAAGCATATCCTTCAGGACTTTGATACAAACCGCGTGGTTTAATCCCGTGTTGGCTTACTAACTTAAGATAGAGACGTCTTTTGACGTCTCTTTTTATGTATGATTATTGCAAAAACAATTTCTGAAATACGTGCTGCTGTTCGTGACCTGAAAAAATCCGGGAAAACGGTGGCTTTTGTGCCAACCATGGGAGCATTGCATGGAGGGCACCTGTCGCTCATGCACCTGGCCAAAGAAAAAGCCGATGCTTTAGTCGTATCCATTTATGTGAATCCTGAGCAATTCGGTCCCACAGAGGATTTCGAAACCTACCCTCGAACCACTGAAAACGATCTCGCTTTATGTCGGCAGGAAGGGGCAGATATGGTCTTTCTGCCCGATAATGAAACGATGTACGGTTCTGGTGTCAAATATCTGAACATTGGGATCAACACCATCAATGAGCATTTAGACGGCGGAAGCCGACCGGGATATTTCCAGGGAATTGCTCTGGTGGTTAATAAACTATTCAACATTGTTTTACCGGATATGGCCGTGTTCGGTCAAAAAGATTTCCAGCAGTTTCGGGTCATTGAGCAGATGGTTAACGAGTTTAACCAGCCTGTAGAGCTGTTAATGGCACCCATAGGTCGTGCGGAAGACGGGCTGGCTTTGAGCAGCCGGAACGCCTATCTCACCAAAGAGGAACGGGCAACAGCACCCGGCCTTTTCCGAGCATTGAGTTATATTGAACGCCAGATAAAAGGCGGTGTGCAAGAACCCAAACTCCTCATCGGACACCAGTTAGCCGAGCTTGAGGCGAAAGGATTCAAAAATGATTATCTTTCGGTGTTTACGACCGACCTTCTTCAACCGGTTGAACGCCTTGAGGAAGGAAATGATTATGTATTAGCGGGTGCTGCCTACTTGGGGAAAACCCGTTTGATCGACAATATTATTATCCAGCTCTAAGTTTTTTCTCTATGACCATCACGATGTTTAAATCGAAACTGCATCAAATGGTAGTTACAGAAGCCAATCTGAACTATGAGGGGAGTATAACCATCGATCAGGATTTGCTTGATGCGGCAAAACTCCTGCCATACGAAAAAGTACAGGTGTTAAATATCACCAACGGGCAACGTATAGAGACGTACACAATCCCCGGTGAACGCGGTAAACGGGAATGCTGCTTAAACGGTGCAGCCGCCCGCTTATTCCAGCCTGATGATCGTATCATCGTAATCAGCTATGCAGAAATGACCCCGGAAGAAGCTTCCAGCCATAAGCCCAGGGTAGTTGTAGTTGATGAGCATAACGATCCTAAATCGATCCTCGATTATTCGCAGCCTGCAACCTCGTTCAGCCTCGAAACCGGCCTGGTTAACTGATTCCCGTTTTCCTTTTTTTACTACACATTGAAAAGTTTTGCAGGGGTGTAAAACTATTTAATTGTTATCCTCGTCATGAAACATAGCGCCGACCCGAACGTGTTGGCTCTCTTGTTCAATAAATGACATACCCAGGGTTAACTTCATGAATAAGCGAATACTAATCCCAGCAATTGTTGCTGCCGTTCTGGTAATTGGATGGTTTTTGGTAAATCCCAGCGATACGGAAAACACCGATTTATATGCCTATCCCCAAACCGGGGAGTTTGTCGTGGATGTGATTACCACGGGAGAATTAAGAGCAAAGAATTCTACCGAAATTAAAGGGCCCCAGGGAGTGAGGGAATTTCGAATTAACAATATTAAAATCCAACGTCTGATCCCCGAAGGCACCATTGTAAAAAAAGGGGATTTTGTTGCTGAACTGGATCGCTCTCAGATTCTGGGTAAAATGCAGGATGCACAGCTGGAGGTACAACAGGCCCAATCGCAGGTTACCCAGGCATCACTGGATAGCACACTCACCCTTTCCCAGGCACGCGACAATCTCATTAACCTCGACTACGCTCTTGAAGAGCGACAGATTGCGGTAGACCAATCCAGATATGAATCCCCCGCGGTACAACGACAGGCCGAAATTGAGCTGGATAAAGCTAAGCGCACCCTGGCTCAGGAGAAAAAGAACTACATCACTAAAGTGAAGCAGGCCGAAGCCAAAATGAGTGAAATCGAGGCTGAGCTGTCTAAAAAGCAAAATGAGCTTGGCAAAATTCAGGGTTTAATGGGGCAGTTCACGGTGTTCGCTCCGGATCAGGGCATGCTGATCTACAAACGAAACTGGAACGGATCCAAGACGACCACCGGCGAAGAAATAAGTGCCTGGAACCCTATTGTTGCTGAACTTCCGGATTTCACAACCATGGAATCCATTACCTACGTGAATGAGGTCGACATCCAAAAGATTAAAGAAGGACAGCGCGTGGAAATAGGTCTTGACGCTGTACCCGATAAAATGCTCACTGGGATGGTAACCAATGTGGCTAACATCGGGGAGCAACGCTCGAATTCTGACTCTAAGGTTTTTGAGGTTGTAATAGAAGTTGCCGGCACCGACAGTTTATTACGGCCGGCTATGACAACCAGCAACCGTGTATTCATCGACAAAGTGAACGACGCCCTTTTTGTGCCTTTAGAAGCAATCCACAGCCAGGATTCGGTGAGTTTTGTTTATGTGAAAGATGGGTTGAGCCCCATACTTAAAGAAGTGGAACTCGGGTTGATGAATGAAAATGAAGTGATGGTACATCGTGGAATTGATGAAAGCGATCGTATATACCTCTCCTTACCCGCCGATACCTCAGGCATCAGAAAAGTGATGCTGAAAGAAGAACTTACTTCTACGATGTAGGCCTGTTGTGCTTCAGAAACTTCTCTACAACTTCGACATCGCTATAGAAGCCATTCAACGGAATAAGCTTCGGGCCTTTCTTACTTCTTTAGGTATCATCTTTGGCGTGGCTTCCGTTATTGCCATGCTGGCCATCGGTCAGGGAGCACAACAGGAAGTACTTGCCCAAATGGAGCTCCTGGGCACCAATAATGTGATTATTCAGCCGGTCATTGAGCAGGAAGAAGGCGAAGTCTCAGACGATGATCCTTCTAAAGAGGATTCCAAAAAATACTCTCCCGGTCTCACCCTGGAAGATTTAAAAAGCATACGTGAGGTGCTTCCCGAGGTAGAATATATCAGCCCTGAAATCATCTTTGAGTCCAGCTTTATCCGTAATGCGCGTATGCGAACCGGAAAACTGGTTGGGGTAAATGAAGATTACTTTGGCATCAATAATTTTGAATTCGCTGATGGTTCCAACTTCTCCAACGTTCAGATTGAGCAATCAACCCCGGTGTGTGTGATCGGGTACGATGTGCGTACGAAATTCTTTGCCGGTGAAGATCCTATTGGAAAGCAGATTAAAGTGGGACACCTCTGGCTTACCGTTGTAGGAGTGTTAAAAAAGAGGGAACTCAGCACAGAGAATATTCAAAACCTGGGAATAAGGAATTATAACCTGGATATTTATGCACCGGCTACCACCGTTCTCTTACGCTTTAAAAACCGTGCCTTGGTTACTAAAAAGGATGTGGGAGGTGGAGGCAGAACCGTCTTCTTTTCCGGTGGTGCTATGATATCCCGAAGCGGTGGAGGTTCGGATAAAGACAAAAATTACAATCAGCTGGATAAGCTGATTGTTCGTGTTTCTGATACGAAATTCAGTGTTAATGTAGCTGAAGTTCTTTCCAGAATGCTCAAACGTCGTCATAACGAAGTGGTAGACTTCGAAGTCATTGTTCCGGAACAGCTGCTACAGCAGGAGCAGCGTACCAAACGTATTTTCAATATCGTACTATCATCTATTGCTTCTATCTCTCTCATTGTAGGGGGTATCGGAATTATGAATATCATGTTGGCCTCTGTCGTTGAGCGTTACCGGGAAATTGGGGTACGTATGGCTGTAGGTGCACAAAAACGAGATGTGGAACTACAGTTTTTAACCGAAGCACTAACTATAAGTATAACGGGAGGTATAACGGGGATTATTCTTGGAATGGCTTTTAGTGTGGCTATTGAGGCAACCGCTGATATCGCAACCATTGTTACGCCCATTTCCATTTTTATCTCCTTCGGAGTTGCCCTGCTCATTGGTGTGGTGTTTGGATATTTCCCCGCTAAACGAGCTGCACAACAAGACCCCGTACATGCGTTACGCCATGAATAAGATTGTACTCATTTTTCTTTTTACCCTGCTCCCCCTGGCTCAGCTAAACGCCCAGGAGCAAATACAGCTTTCCCTGGAGCAAAGCATTGAATATGCTCAGACAAATAGTCCTATTTCCCGCTCTGCCCGATTTGCCTTAGTGGCGGCCAAATGGAGGTTCAGATCGTTCAGAGCCGATCTGTTACCTACATTTAGTGCAAACGGAAATGTACCGAATTATTCGTTTAACCAACGGGCAGTAACCCTGGAAGATGGTATTCGGTTTATCGATATCAGGCAGTCTAATGCGGACTTTGATCTTACGATTGATCAAAACATTGCTCCAACCGGAGGTAGTGTGTTTGTATCCAGTGGACTAAGCCGTCTTGGTATTTTTCAAAATGAGGATCAATACACTTGGCTTTCCAGGCCGATAGAACTCGGGATTCGCCAACCTTTATTCCAGTTCAATGCCCTTAAATGGCGGAACCGGACCGAACCTCTGCGTTACGAAATAGCCAAAAAGCAGTTCGTGGAAGACATGGAGGATGTGGCCATCTCCGTAACGGGCGCATTTTTTGATGTATTAATTGCCCGGAATAATGTTGAAATCAACGAATTTAACGTAACGGTTAATGATTCGATCTATAACATCTCCAAAGGACGTTTCCAGGTTGGAAGCATTGCGGAAAATGATTTACTGGAAAGTGAGCTGGCATACAGAAATTCGGAGAATGCGCTGACAACGGCCCGCTTAAGTTTTCTCCGGGCACAGGAGACTTTTAAAGCCCTTCTGGGATTAGACGACGCGACAGAACTTGAAATCATCACCCCAATGGGAGCTCCGGAATTGTCGATTGATTTCGATAAAGCCTATGATCTGGCTATTACCAATAACAGCCAGTCCCTGTTGTTTCAGCTGAACGAAATTCAGGCCGATCAATCCTACGAACAGGCAAAACGTAATGCGGGATTTTCAGCTACGCTGCAAGCCAGTTATGGACTTAACCGGACCAGCGAGGAGTTTGGCAACCTGTATGAAGATCCAACGAACCGTCAATTCTTTACCGTTGGTTTCCAGATTCCCATCTTTAACTGGGGGCAAAATCTTGCTGAAATCCGGGCTGCCCGCAATCAACAGCGTGAAACGGCCAACACCATTGCCTATCAAAAGCTATTATTTGAGCTTAATGTGAGAGGAACCGTTCGGGAATTCTCTCAACTTGGCGACCAGGTCGAAATTGCACGTATCGCCGATGATATTGCCGTTCGCCGGTATGATGTGGCTAAAAACCGGTACCTGATTGACAAAATAAACGTGACCGATTTGTTCATTGCTCAACGCGAAAAAGACAGTGCCCGTCAGGGGTATATACAGGCACTACGTACGTACTGGTCGGGATATTACAGCCTGCGCCGTTTAACCCTGTACGACTTTGAACGAGACCTTCCTATTGTTTACCTGGAAGACCGCCGCTAGCTAACTAACTAGCCAACAGCGGAAGTAGAAAACTCAGGCAACAACTCCATAAACCGGGCTGATGTGCGAATGCCCCGATGGAAGTCTTCCAGTGAAAACTTTTCATTCGGGGAGTGAATAGCATCGCTGGTAATTCCAAATCCCATCAGGATAGATTCAACACCCAGCACTTTTTTGAAATCAGCCACAATAGGAATCGAACCTCCCTCCCTGGAAAACAGTACCTCAGTTTCATAGATATCTTCAAACGCTTTTGCACCGGCTTTTAACCCGTAAAAACCCAGGTCTGTCATCGACGCATAGCCGCCATGATGCTCGGTAACCTTCACTTTTACCGTATCGGGTGCCAATTCATTAAGGTACGAGCTGAATAGCCGGGCAATTTCTTTGGGGTCCTGATCAGGTACCAATCGCATGCTTATCTTCGCATTCGCCTTTGATGGAAGCACCGTTTTTGCCCCTTCGCCGGTGTATCCACCCCAAATGCCATTTACATCGAGTGTGGGACGGGATGATGCCCGTTCCAGCGTGGTATATCCTTTCTCTCCATGCACCTCTTTGATGTCCAACGATGCTTTGTACGCTTCTTCATCGAATGGTAAAGCAGCCGAAGCGGCCCGATCGGCTTCCGTAAGCGGAATCACTTTGTCATAAAATCCCGGGATCTGAATCACCCCATCCTCATCTTTCAGCTTCGAAATAATTTCGCACAGTACATTCAATGGATTTTCCACGGCCCCACCGTACACTCCGGAATGCAAATCACGGTTAGGTCCTACCACTTCCACCTCCATATATGCCAGTCCCCGAAGTCCGTATGTAATGGACGGCTGATTTTTCCCAAACATAGAAGTATCCGAAATCAGCACCATATCACAGGCCAACAACTCTTTGTGCTCCTCCAGAAAAGGAACCAGGTTGGGTGATCCGATCTCTTCTTCGCCTTCAAGAATAAACTTCACATTAACCGGCAGTCCCTGCCCTGATTTAAGGAAAGACTCAACCGCTTTTACATGAGTGAACGACTGCCCTTTATCGTCACTGGCTCCGCGGGCGTACACATTACCATCCTTAATCGTCGGTTCAAATGGTGGAGTATCCCACAGTTCATCCGGATCAGAAGGCTGCACATCATAATGACCATAAATCAACACGGTTGGGCGATCCTTGTGAAGCACATGCTCGCCATACACAATTGGATTACCCGGGGTCTCAAATA
Organism: Bacteroidota bacterium; assembly: GCA_039819115.1. GTDB lineage: Bacteria > Bacteroidota > Rhodothermia > Balneolales > Balneolaceae > JBCBST01. Next base: position 60,503 of record JBCBST010000001.1, on the reverse strand, counting down.
CTTCTACCCGGTTTAAACCCATCGCAGTAAGATTACTACTCAAAAATGCGGCCGCTTTCAGGATGTCTTCTTTTTTCGAAGAGTCTGTACTGATGCTGGGGATGCGAAGCAGGGTAAAGAGTTCGTCTATAAACTGATCTTTGTGTTGTTCAATGTACGTTTGGGCATTCATGTGTGCACCTATGGAATTACTTTTACATGTTGAGCAGGCAGCCATCCAAATTGACCATTCCCGAGTCGAATATACATCCAATCTTTTTCGGAAGTGCTGGTTTTTTGATCGACGGTTACCTGGAAACCCTCATATCCGACACTGACCAGGTTGGCATCGAAAGCAGGCTGAGCCATTACATTTACCTCGCTGGAAATAATAACTCCTTCATCGTACTTCAACTCGATATAATCTACATACAGAGCCAGAACGGCAAAAAAGAAGGAAAACCCCAGAGCTGTTCCCACAAGTATATTTTTGTTGGGAATTGAAATCGAGGAAAACCACCGTACCAGAAACAATGCCGTAGAGATTAATACCCACGTAAAGGCAATAAAGAATAACCCGAATGAGGTAGGCCATTCTTTCAGGTTATCGACGGCCCGATCCCAAGGAAGTTTTGGAAGCCGGGCTGATTGACGGCTGAACTGAGATTCAACAAATTCGAGCCCTCGCTCAGCCGATTCGGCCGTTGACGGGTAGGCACCGGCTGCTTTAAAATACACTTTAGCCAAGCCCATAGAATCGAGCTGTACAGAGGCAATAGCCATATTTAAGAACAATGCTCCCGCCTGGTTCCCGCTCCGCTCGATATCATGATAGGCTTTCATGGCATCAGCATACTGACTCTGCTCAAGTAATTTGTTCGCCTCTTCAAATGCTAACTGAGGAGTTTGAGCTCGTAATGAGGCGCATAATCCAAGAAACAGCACACAAGCTAACCCAATTTTCATAGCGCCTTTTTTAAAGATTTGATCAGCGTTTTTGCTTTTTCCAAATCGGAGGAAAGATCTTGCTGAGAGATATTCGGGGCATAGGCCAGGGATGCACACTTATCCAGCAGGCGTTTTGCTTCGTTTGCCAACGCCTGGTCTTTGGCAGACAATGCATCATAAATAGCCTGCGGAGATAAGCCTGCTTCGGGAAGATTCAGTTTATCGGATACAAACTGGATCACCGCTCGTTCTAACACATGATAACCTGACCTGACATCGTCACTTTGTTCTGCCTCCTCCAGCCATTGTTCAGCTACAGAAGAAGCTTTCCTGGATCTTGAAAATGCCACATCTGTTTCTAAGCGATCCCGGTATCTGCGAACGAAATACCCAATACCAATGAAGATGAACGGGATAAAAAACATCACCCAAACCCCCACACGCGATGTAAGCGAACGATACCGGGTTGAACTCCAGGTAGCCAGCCCCAGGTAAGGAGTAACACTTAAACGCTGCTCGGTTTCTTTTACCCCGGTCGAAGTAGGATCGTATTTAGCAGATAACGTGAGGGCAGGAAGCACCACCGTGTCATATCGTTTTCTTCTGGGGTCGTAAAATGCCAGTCGCTTTTCCGGCACTACAAAGGTGCCTTCTGCCCGCGCAATAACAATATCGGTAAAAGTTTTAGAACCAGAGATCACCCGGTTTGCCCGTAAGATATTGGAGTTTTCCTGAGGGTTATAGCGTTCGAGGGCTTCCGGAAATTCGTATTCCGGCTTATTAATCAACGGCACATTACCGGTTCCTGAAATCTGGGTTTTTATTTCAACACTCTCTCCTACAAACGCAGTTACCGGCTCCATGCTCCTGGTAATCTGAAACTGGCCGACTGCACCGATAAACTCAGCATTGGTCAGTCCGGGCAGCTCTTTTACCGAAATGGTTACCGGCAGAGTAGACAACTCCGTGCGTTCGGAATTTAACCCAAAGCCGAAACCAAACGGGCTTCTCCCCTGCTTACGTACCGCAACCGAAATAGTAAACGGGCTTAGTTCCAGTTCACCGGCTTTCGTCGGGAATAAGGCATACTGCAACAGTCGGGCACGTTGGTAACGCACTCCGTTTATAATGGTGGATGTAGTGGTTGCTCTCTGCCCGTTTTCCAGCTCTTCCTTCCAGAATCCTTCGGCTTTCCAGCCTGGTGTGGCCTGAAAAGAAGAGACTTCTATACCGCTTTTAAAATACAGCACAATATCGGCCACCATCTGCTGGCCAATAACCGGGGTGCTCGTACTCGGTTCCAGACGTACGTATAAATCGGGTGCACGCTCCGCATTACCCTGGTCTATGGTTTTGGGATCCAGGATGTTAAATGATATGGGTTTGGTGGTATATGTACGGCCATCCACCTGGAAAGAAAGTGCCGGAATGGTAAAGGTGCCAATATCTCGCGCCACAAGGGTGTAGCCATACGTAAGAGATATCCCTTCGGAAGAACTGTAAGAGCGAGAGGTGCTTGTAAAATTCCTAAGCCACTGCACTCCGTTAATGGGCGGTAACTCAGGCTGACGTGCAGAACTCAGGTTCGGTCCTGAAATCTTGAGGTTCAGCATCACCCGTTCGCCTGCGAAAATATTCGTTTCAGACAGGGTAGCAGAAACATTAACCTGCTGGGCAGATAGCTGTCCAGCAGGTATAAAAAAGGTCAGTAAAAAAACGAGGCTAATTATTCCTGGACTACCAATCTTTAGCATGGGTTGCGTTTTGTCCCTTTTTGGGTTTTTTAAACTCTTTCAGCAATTCCTTTTCTTTCTGGGCCAGGGCTTTGAGAATCTTCTCCGCCTGCTCTTTACTTATCTGGTTTGGCAGCTGCGCTTGTTGTTCTTCCGGATTTTGTTCCTGCTGATCTTCATTTTCCTGAGATTGCTGTTCCTGATTTTGCTGCTCTTCGTTTTGCTGTTCCTGGTTTTGATCCTGGTTCTGTTCTTGTTCCTGATCCTGTTGATTTTGTTGGTCCTGATTCTGCTGATTCTGGCTCTGCTGGTCCTGTTCCTGTTGTTTCTCTTGTTCTTCTTGCAGCTTTTGTTTCAGAGCATTCAGTTTTGGATCGGAAGGGAACTGGCGCAATCCTTCGTCTACCATCGTCAGCGCGCCGGGAAGATCTCCACCGATAAACGTCTGTCCTCCTTTATGAAAATACGCATCGGCAGTAGTGAGCTGAGCCTGCAACGTTTGTGAAAGCCCACACAGGATAAGGGATAAAAAAAGAAGTTTACTGTTCATCAATTTCGGCCACATTTTTAATTCGTTCGGTGAAATCACGGAAAGCACTCACGGTTTTATCCGATTTCAGTGCCTCTTGCATTAACTGGTAAGCAGCTTTGTATCTGCGTTGTTCAACCAACTGTTCGGCCCGTTGTTTTATGGCCTTTGCATATTCGCTGGGTTCGGGCTGATCTTCATTATTCTGCTGTTGGTTTTCGCCTTCCTGTTCTTCCTTTTTAGCTAATGCCAGTTCCAGATTATGCCGGGCGTCCTCATCGGAAGGATTGAGTTTTAACGCACTTTTAAGATGGGCTATTGCAGGATCCCAGTCCTCGTTTTTAGTGAGTAAGGTACCCATGTTGTACTCGGCCATTGCTTTTTCGTCGGCCGATTCTGCACGTGCTCTGAACTCCAGGTATTGCTCCATTGCTTCCTGTGTTTTTCCCTGTTCTGCCAGTGCATTACCGAGGTTAAAATAAAGCTTCGGGTTCTCCGGATCGGCTTCAATAGCTTCACGATACAGTGTTTCTGCTAATACATAGTCTCCTGCTTCGTAAGCCTTATTGGCTTCACGGGCATCGTTAGCCCATACCGTGCCCCAGACACTAAAAAGGGCTCCAAATACTATGATATGGAAAAGGCGATTTCTCACAGTTCTTCGGCAACGGTCATGGTTTCGTCGTCCATCATCATGTTGGTGAACACGTTGGTTACATCGTCGTTGTCTTCAAACTTCTCCATCATTTTGAAATTAGATAACGCGATATCGGTATCCACCTTGGTTTCGGTCATGGCTTCCCGGACCAGCTCTGCCGATTCAATATGATGGCCTGTTTCTTCCAACTGGCTGCGTACATTGAATAACTCTTCACGTTTGGTTTCCACAGAAAAGAATCCATCTTCGGTTTGCACATCTTCAGCTCCGGCTTCAATGGCTTCCATCAGGAATTCTTCTTCATCGAGTTCGCCAACAGGGACGCGGATCAGACCCTTTTGTTCAAACAAGAATGCAACGGAGCCATTCGTTCCCATATTGCCACCATGCTTGGTGAAGATATGACGTACTTCAGCCACTGTTCTGGTGTTGTTATCGGTGGTAACTTCGACAAAGTAGGCTATTCCACCGGGTCCGTATCCTTCAAAGGTTACTTCTTCATAGGTGACCGCCTCGCCGCCCTCGCCGGTACCACGTTTTATAGCCCGCTCAATATTGTCTTTAGGTACATTATCGCCCTTGGCATTCGAAATGGCCAACGATAATCGCGGATTTCCGGTTGGGTCACCCCCACCTTCTTTGGCCGCAATGGTGATTTCCTTAATGTGCTTGGTAAAAACCTTAGCTCGTTTGGAATCTTCTTTTGCTTTTTTGTGGCGAATATTCGCCCATTTGGAATGTCCTGCCATGGAGAATTCGTAATACCTTGATGAATAAGTTGAGGCTAAGACGGCGGATAATCAACCTTATTTAACATTCTTAACCACTTTACTATGTGAGAAGTTACGAGTTCGACTCGATTTCATCAAAATGCTACTACACCTTCCACACAAAACAAAAGCCCCGATTTGAAACCGGGGCCTGATATAATCTGCTATAACGGCAGGTTATCATGTTTCTTTTTGGGTACCGTATCTACTTTATGTTGACACAGCTCAAAAGCCCGAATCAGCTTCTCGCGCGTTTCTGATGGATGAATCACATCGTCTATGAAGCCCCGTGCTGCAGCCCCATATGGATGAGCAAATTCTTCCGTGTATTGCGCTTCCAGCTCGGTCTGTTTTGCAGCAGGATCGTCGGCTGCTGAAATCTCACGGCGGAATATGATCTCTACGGCACCTTTCGTGCCCATAACAGCAATCTCGGCAGTTGGCCAGGCCACGTTGTAGTCTGCCCTGATATGCTTCGAATTCATCACATCGTACGCACCACCGTAGGCTTTGCGGGTAATTACCGTCATTTTAGGTACGGTAGCTTCACAAAATGCGTATAACAGTTTAGCGCCATGCTTAATAATGCCACCCCATTCCTGGTCGGTACCGGGCAGGAAGCCAGGAACATCTTCAAATACAACCAGTGGAATGTTAAAGGCATCGCAAAAACGAACAAACCGGGCGCCTTTAAGCGAAGATCGAATCCCCAAAACACCGGCCAGGGCTAATGGCTGATTGGCAACAATACCCACGCTTCGCCCACCGAGGCGTGCAAAACCAACAATAATATTGTCTGCGTAGTCTTTGTGCACCTCAAAGAATGAGTCTTTATCCATCACTCCTTCGATAACCTCTTTCATATCGTAAGGTTTGTTTGGATTAAGCGGAACAATGCTGTCAAGCTGTGCTGCTTTTTCACCATCTGGGTCAATGGAATCAACCATAGGCACTTTTTCTTCGCAGTTCTGCGGGATGTAGGTCATCAACCGCCGAATGTCTTCCAGGCAAACCGCATCGTTGGGACTTGCAAAATGAGCCACTCCCGACTTGGTATTATGCGTGGTTGCGCCCCCTAACTCCTCGGAGGTGACTTCTTCATGGGTTACCGTTTTCACCACGTTAGGACCGGTTACAAACATATAACTGGTGTTTTCTACCATAAAGATAAAGTCTGTGAGCGCCGGACTGTATACAGCACCCCCGGCACATGGACCCATAATAGCTGATATCTGGGGTACCACACCCGAAGCCATGCTATTTCTCCAGAATACTTCGGCATATCCTCCCAGCGATGCCACCCCTTCCTGTATACGTGCTCCTCCGGAATCATTAAGACCGATAACAGGAATTCCGTTTTTCATGGCCAGGTCCATGATTTTGCAGATTTTTTCGGCATGTGTTTCGGAGAGAGATCCTCCAAAAACTGTAAAATCCTGGCTGAATACATACACCGGTTTACCGTGGATATTACCATATCCGGTTACCACACCATCTCCAAGGAACTTCTGCTTGTCCAGTCCAAAGTTGTTGCTTCGGTGTGTTACAAATGCGTCCACCTCAACAAAAGATCCTTTATCCAATAGTAGGTCAATACGCTGGCGAGCGGTTAGCTTGCCTTTCTCATTCTGTTTGGCAATCCTGGCTTCTCCACCACCAAGCAGGGCTTGTTCTCGAAGTTGTTGAAGCCGTTCTGTTTTAGCATTCGATTCCATCTTGTATTTATTTATGTTCGTTAAACCAGTTTTGGAGCGCATCTGTGAATTCAACAACCGTTTCCGAAGTCATATCTACTTTATACAACTCAAAGATTTCGGTGCGAATGTAAGACGCTGCCTCATCCCATGTGTTTAGTGTTGAAAGCTCGTGTACTGCGTTATTAAACGGACGTGATTTACCATTGAAGAGCGTATTCACGTACTTTTTCTTGTTTGGCGCTAATTGGTCTATTAGACTGACATGCTGTTTATCTCCTGATTCCGGCTCGGCGTCTTCACCCCGGGTGCCCATCATAATATCCATCTGTTCGGGACTCAAGAATTGAGCCCACATAGGCTCTTCCTCCTCTCCGGTCTCCTGCTCATTTGACTCGTCTGGTTCGTTCGATGCCGGACTGGGTGGTGTAGATTCCTGTTGAGGAGTTTCTTCAATTAAATCCTCCTCTTCGAGTGGAGCATCAATAGCCTGGTTCAGATCATCTTCATCAGAGAGGGATTGCACAGCCTCCTGCAGTAAGCTGGAAATACTGTCGCTGTTCACCCGATGATCATCGTCTTTAAAGCGGGGAACGGATTTCTTTTTGGAAGATGGAGCAGGGGGCTTTTTGTTGGCATCTTTGCTTTCGTCGGTACCTGGTTCTTCGTCTGCCGGGGTAAAAAGGGCGTTCAGCGTCACCTTTTCTTCAAGGTCATCTTTTGATGAATTGGTACTTATCTCTGAAACCAATTCTTCAAACACTCTTTCCTGCGATACTTCGCTTCCCGAAATAGTGAATGCCACTTCTTCTTCATCTTTCGTTTTGGGAGGAGCTGGTGCAACCAGTTCTTCATGATCGGTATGATCATTGCCCGGTTTATACTCTCCGAAGAAACTATCCAGTAAGGCCATTTCCTGCGAACTTACCTCTTCCTCCTCTTCCATTCTCTCATTCTCATCCTGGCCCAGTTTGAGTGAAGCACGAATGCGTTCAATCTCCTCCTTATCTTCGTCGGTACCTTCCATATCCTGAGCCTGTATCTCGCTCATGATTTCCTTCAGATTGTACTTATTCACCTTCGTGTCCAGCTTTAACATAAAGGCTGCTGCATGGTACAATTCTTTGTCTTCAAAAAAATTACAGAGAATATGGCTCTCTATTTCTCCCTCAAACAGGCTGAACAGAATCTCCAGTTTTTTAACCCAGTCCTCCGGGGTGTATGTGGCAATCAGTTTTGTATCGAGGGTTTCAATCAGGGCCGCACACCGTTCGCGGGTCAAAGAAGTCAACCCACGCCGTTCCATGTAAAGAGGAATAGCCGCTCCAAAATGTTTGTAGACCGTTAACCGCGACGTGCGGTGCTTCAATTCTTCGAGGGAAAGCTCAATATCTTCTCTGAAGATATATTCTGCCATGTATTGGCGTGGCATTACGATTACATGTACAATGTAATTCACTACCAGGTATAGCGTGCTGTATAATTCATCTTTAGGGATACGGACGCTGTTCACCAGGCTGGTTATGAATGCTCTCCATCCTCTGAGTACGGTCGGATCTTCATTATTTGCCCACTTACTGGTCGGGCGTTTTACCCCCTGCGATACCTTGTCCTGAATTTCAAGCCGTACCCGGTCTACGATGAATGGCGATAAGCCAGCCTGTATCAATTCTTTCGGTGTGTAGTAATACTTCTGCTTATCTAACAGACCAAAAAGTCGGAGCGTTATTTCGTCAATTTTTTCAATCATGCACTGTCCCAATCAGTATCGAAAATACATGGAGTTAACTGCCATTACAACCTTTCTTTACCGATTTTTGGCTTTATTCTATTGTGTTACAAAAGACACAACTTTCGGCCAACATCCGTATGTTCGTTGGATGTTTTCGTTACACGTACAAGGTTTAGGTAAACGCTTTAGTCGCTATCAGGTATTTAGCGACATCAGCTTTGAAAGTGTGGGTCCGGTACTGGGTATTGCCGGTTCCAATGGTTCCGGAAAATCCACCCTTGTTAAATGTCTGGGGGGATTGCTTCGTGCTACCAAAGGCACTGTGAAATGGAGCGATGAAAGCCGAACCTTGACCACCACCCAGGTTAAAGCGTGTTTAGGGTTCTGTGCACCTTACATTAACCTGTACCAGGAGCTTACCGTGAGCGAAAACCTGACGTTTCTGGCAACCCTGTCTCAGACTCCGAACCAGTCTGTGACCGAACTTCTTGAATACGTTCAGATTCCAGGACTGGGTCACAATTTGTACAAAGAACTTTCCACGGGGCAACAACAACGGGTAAAAGTGGCCGCATCCCTAATCCGTTCGCCCGATATCCTGATTTTAGATGAACCCGGCACCAATTTAGACGAACAGGGTAATGCCCTAATCCGTAAACTTGTAGAAGAACGTCGTTCGGAATCCCGTTTTGTGATTTTAGCTTCGAACGATGAGCGTGAGCTCGACCTCTGTGACCAAATTATTCAGCTTTAACTTCTTTTTTGATTATGACGAACTCCAACGACCAGGCACTTGCAGATCTTATCCTTTCGCACAGCACCCAGGTACAACCCGGTGAACATGTACTGGTACAGTGCATTGGGCTAAATGGCATTGAACTACTTCGCTCCCTGGTAGAACAAATCCGGGAGCGAGGAGCTCATCCCTTTGTTCAAATCGAGGATACAGAAACCCAGCGTTTACTGATCCAGCAGGGTAACGAAGACTTTTGGAAGACCCAGGCTCAGGTTGATCAACTCCCATTGATGAAGCAAATGGATGTATTCATTGGTATACGCGCATCTGAGAATATCTACGAAACTTCGCAGGCATCAAAAGAGGCGAATGAAGCCTACTCCAAACACTTCCTGCACCCCGTTCATTTTGAGGAACGTGTAAACAATACAAAGTGGTGCATTATGCGCTATCCGAGCGCGGCATTTGCTATGAACGCAAAACTACCTACCCGTGCGTTTACCGAGTTCTTTTATAAAGCCTGCCTCGTGGATTATGGCAAGCTAAAAGAGGCCATGCTTCCCCTGGAAGACCGCCTGAGGCAGACAGATATCATTCATTTAAAAGGAGAGGGAACTGATATCCAATTTTCTGTAAAAGGACAGAATTGGGTGCCTTGCTACGGCAGCCACAACATACCCGACGGAGAACTCTTTACCTCACCGGTTATCGATTCGGTTAACGGAGTCATTACCTATGCTCCCAGTGTGTACCAGGGTAAACCTTTTGAGTTTGTGAAACTGGAAGTAGCAAACGGTGTTGTTACCGATTTTGACTCATCCAATAATGACGCATTGCGGGATATTCTGGATACCGACGAAGGGGCACGGCGTTTTGGTGAGTTCAGCTTTGGTACAAATCCAATTATTGAGAGCCCGATGTACGACATCCTTTTTGATGAGAAGATTTATGGTTCCAACCATCTTACCCTGGGTAACGATTACGAGATTGCCCCAAATGGAAATACATCCAACATCCATTGGGACCTGGTTTGTATTGGCGCTGATGTGTACCTGGATGGTACACTTATCCGAAAAGGCAGGTCGTTTGTAACGGACGATCTGGTTGGTTTAAACCCGGAACATCTGCTGGTATGATATCATGAACAGAACGGTCATATGGGTGTTGATATGCTGCGTGGGTGTCATCACCTTTTCGTGCTTTAGTATTGTTAGCGAACAGGATGAAGCGATAGATACCGAAGCTATTATTACGTTTACTTTCGGGATAGAAGCCGATGGTTGCGCCGATGGGGTGTACGCGGAGTTGAATGGACAGGTCTATGGCGTAGCCCGGAGAGACATCTACGAGGTGTTCGGTTTTTCAACGGATGAAGAATTCTACGATCAGCGTAATACCCTCTTTAATCATGATTTCCTGGCCCGGGTGACTGTAAAAGCTCCTGATGGTACTTTACTATGCGGATGGGGTAATCAAATTGACCGGGCTTCCCTAATCTCAGTATCCATCATAGATACGGTTTCTCATAACCAGCAGTAAGATCTTGGCACAGTACCAGTTTTCGGAAATAGCGTTTCCCACAGCCGTCCGGAGACTGTTTACTTATTCGATCCCGGAGGCTCTCTCGGAAAAAACCGTGACCGGTAAACGGGTATGGGTTCCGTTCCGGTCTCATTTTGCCATCGGTGTGGTCGTTCGTCTGCATAACGACGCACCCGATTTTACCACCAAATCAATCCGTGAGGTGTTAGATTCTGAGCCCCTTCTTACGCAGGATATATTAGAGATTACCCAATGGATGCATCGTTTTTATTACTGTAGCTGGGGAGAGGTCATTCAGGCTGCATTGCCAGCCGGGCTTAATTTTGTGTCCAGGAAAAAAGTGAGGGTTTCTCCTTCCCTTCTCCCCACTTCAGACCCGGACGATCTTAACCTTCTGGAAATGCTCAGAAGTGAATCATATACCCTATCAGAGGTTGAAAAACGCTGGAAGAATACGAGGACGCTAACCCAGTTCCGAAATCTGAGAAAACAAGGAGTAATTGAGATTTGGGAAGAACCCGATCTCAAAATAAGTCCTAAAACCCAGGTGGCCTGGAAAATAACCCATCGCGAAAAAGCTGCCCAATACCTGGCGGAAATCGGAAAACCCAATAAATGGCAACAGGCTCTTCAGGCCTTGCTGAACCATCCCGATCCCATTTCAGCGAAAGAGAGTAAACAGTGGGACCTCATAACCCCCTACACCATTTCTAAGCTTAAATCGGAGGGTTGGCTTACCTCTGTAGAACAGGAAGTATCCAATCAACAGCTACTACACACAACGGTGGATCAGGATGCTCTCAACCCCTTAAATGAAGAACAGTCGGCAGCGTTTAACACGATTGATACAAACCTTAGTGAAGGCACCTTTTCTTCTTTTTTACTTCACGGGATTACCGGTAGTGGCAAGACGGAAGTATACATCCACGCCCTGAACAAGGCACGTAGTCTGGGCAAGGGAGGCATTGTGTTAGTCCCCGAAATTGCACTCACCCCCCAAACGGTGGCTCGTTTTCGAAGGGTATTCGGAGACGATATTGCCGTATTACACAGCCGCATGTCGGCCAGGGAACGACTATGGGAGTGGAAACAACTGCGGGAAGGGCGTAAGCATATTGTGATTGGGCCAAGATCGGCAGTGTTTGCTCCGGTACAGCATATCGGGCTTATCATTATTGATGAAGAGCATGATGCATCCTATAAGCAGGATGATCCCGCACCGCGTTATCATGCAAGGGAAACGGCGATCATGCGGGCATATCAAAACCATGCGGTGGTCATCCTGGGATCGGCCACCCCAAGTTTACAGGCTTTGGAAATGAGCAGACAGGAAAAAGCCCGAAAGCTGTTACTCAGGCAACGCCATGCATCAGCGGAACTACCCCGGGTACACCTACTTGATATGAAGCAGTACCGATCGGCTATGAAAGGCGCGGTACTTGCCGTTCCCCTTTTTCAGGCCATGGAACAGGCCTTAGCCCGAAAAGAGCAGGTGATTCTGCTCTATAACCGGAGAGGATTTTCCAGCTACATCGTCTGCACCCAATGTGGTCATATCCCCCAAAGCCCGGAGTGCGCGGTAAGCCTCACCTATCATAAGGAAAAAAACATTCTGCTTGATCATTACACCGGGTACTCCAGGAAAGCAGATATCCGGTGCGAGAACTGTGGATCAACCGACCTTGAAGTTAAAGGATCGGGTACCCAACAAGTGGAGGAGCAAATCCAGCAGTTGTTTCCTGATGCCCGTATTCTTCGGTTCGACCGGGATTCGACAACAGGCAAAGGAGCCCATGAGCGCATCCTGTCTCAATTTGGAGCACAACAAGCCGATATACTCATCGGCACGCAGTTAGTGGCGAAGGGACTCGATTTCCCCAATGTGACGGTAGTGGGCGTTGTGGATGCCGATACCGAGCTGGCGTTTCCTTCCTTCCAGGCTTCCGAGCGGATGTACCAACTGATCAGCCAAGTGGCCGGGCGTCCCGGAAGAGGAACTAAACCGGGGCAGGTGTTTATTCAAACCTTGAACCCGGAACATCCGGCCCTTCAGTTCGCACGAAATCACGATTATGATGGGTTTGCAGAACAAGAGCGATCGTTTCGTCAGGCCCTGCATTATCCTCCTTTTTCCCGGTTGATTCGTTTTGTGTTTAAAGGCAAAAATGAATCTATGGTCGCCGGTCAGGCCCGGCGTATGACCTCCATTCTAGAGCGGGCCGCACCTCAGCTTTCATTGCTTGGGCCTTCTCCCTCTACCATCCCCTGGATGAACCAAAACTACTTCTGGGAGCTTCTTGTAAAAATTGAACCTACCCGTGGCGATCAGTTCATAGCACACTTTCTCGATTCCGTTACCCGGGAGTACGAAAAGCAGGCCAAACAGGGAGCATCTGCCGTGCGTCTTAACATAAATGTGGATGCGATCCGATAAGGCTTGCATATAGGCACAGAAAGCAAGTTCTTATCCTAAATCATACTCTTTGGTTAATGGGTGAAGAACGCGTTCATATAGCAGACTCCAGTGAAGAAGAACAGGCTTTTATGAGCCATGTGCTCAAAGATTTAAGAGCACTTCAACGGATGTTAGAAGACCAATGGTTCGAAACCGATACTATTCGGATCGGTGCCGAACAGGAATTGTGCCTGGTGGATACCAACGCAAAACCAAATCCCGATGCACTTAATGTGCTATCCGCACTTGGTGAAGGCAATTATACCACCGAACTGGCCATGTTTAACCTGGAGGTAAATCTTCCTCCTCTGGAATTCACTGGTGATGCGCTCTCTAAAATGGAGCAAAACATCCAACGGGAAGTGGATACCGTTCGAAAAGTAGCCCAACAACTGGACGGAGATGTGTTGCTGGCCGGTATTATTCCAACCATCCGGAAGAAGGATGTGGATATGGATAACATCACCCCTATCGCCCGTTATAAGGCACTTTGTGAAGCAATTAACCGACTCCGGGGCAATGAATTTGAACTTCGTATCCAGGGGATGGATGAAATGCTTATGCGCTTCGACTCCCCGCTGGTTGAGGCATCAAACACCGGTTTTCAAGTACACCTTCAAATTAAACCCGAAGAGTTTGTGGCCAAGTATAATGTGGCCCAGGCTATTACCGCACCCGTTCTGGCAGCGGCTGTTAACTCACCCATTTTATTCGGAAAGCGTTTATGGGCGGAGACACGGATAGCTTTGTTTCAGCAATCCGTGGATACCCGGGGCGTCAGCGAGCATTTACGAGACGCCACACCGAGAGTAACCTTTGGGACAGACTGGTTAAAAGGCAGTATCCTGGATATTTACCGGGAAGATGTATCCCGCTATCGGACCATGCTGAGCTCTGATATCATGGAAAATGTCGATCAGATGCTGAAAGAAGGTAAAGCACCTGATCTGATGGCGCTGAAAGTGCATAACTCCACGGTATACCGATGGAACAGACCCTGTTATGGTGTAGGAAATGGGATTCCTCATCTGCGTATCGAAAACCGCATCTTCCCATCGGGCCCTACTGTTATTGATGAAATTGCCAACTCAGCATTCTGGCTGGGACTTATGAATGGGTTTGAAGATGCCTATGCCGATATCACTACCGAACTGGATTTCGACGATGCCCGCCTGAATTTCTATGCGGCCTCAAAAATGGGGCTCGATACCAAGTTCATCTGGCCAGGTGATACAAAACGTACCGCAGTAGACCTCATCAAACAGGAGTTGCTGCCCATTGCTACCGAAGGATTAAAAAAAGCCGGTATCCATTCATCCGATATTGACACCTATCTGGGTGTCGTTCATGATCGGGTGGAATCATCCCAGACCGGGTCGTACTGGGTTGTAAAATCCTATGGTAAGCTCATCAAAGACAATAACAAAGAGCAAACGCTCTCTGCCATAACCTCGGCTATGATCGCAAATCAGAAAAAGGGAGAACCGGTACACAAATGGGGACTTGCGAATCCGGAGGATGTGGCTAACTGGCAACCTACCATGCTGTTGGTAGAAGAGTTTATGACCACGGATTTATTCACTGTTCGTAAAGATGATATCCTCGAGTTTGCATCGAACCTGTTTGATTGGCGCAAGATTCGATACGTACCGGTAGAAGATGACCAAAAGCATCTGATCGGGTTAGTGAGCATGCGTATGGTGCTCCGCGAATACACAAAAGCAATGCACAATTCAGACGATCCGCTTAAGCAGTGTGTAAAGGATGTAATGATTGATAACCCCATTACCATCCACCCGGAAGCTTCGATTATTGAAGCCATGAATATTATGCAAGAACAGCAAATTGGCTGCCTGCCCGTCGTCAAAAACGGACAATTGGTTGGTATCATTACCGAGGGTAACTTCATGAAAATAACAACACGGCTTCTTAAAGCCCTATCGGAAAAGAAATAGACTTTATGCTACTTGACCCCGCCGCCGAGGTTTCCGGTATTCCGGATTTTTCGGCCTACAGCGATCGAATCATTGGAGAAATAAAAGGAAGTGAACAGGGACCCATTGTCATTGCCCTGACCGGGATGCATGGAAATGAACCCAGTGGTATCGAAGCCCTGTCTTATATCTTTAATAAATTCAGTAAGCTTGATCACCAGTTCAATGGATATCTGATCGGGTTAAAAGCCAATCTAGCTGCCCTGGATCAAAAATGCCGGTTCATTGATGAAGACATGAACCGCATTTGGTTTACGTCTATCATTGATAAGATAAAACGGGCTCCGGAAGACTACCTTACCTCTTCGGAAAGAAGGGAAACCAAAGTTATCCTGAATATCATCGAGCCCCTAATGACTCTTGCCCAGGAAACAGGCCGACTCCTCATCTTTGCAGATTTGCATACCTTTTCCGCCGAGGAGGGGATGTTTACAGTGAGCGTCAGAGATGAAAAAAACATCGATCTGTTAAGCCAGCTACATGTTCCACTAATCTTTGGTATTGAACGCGCTCTGCATGGCACCGCTCTTAAATACATGCAAAACATGGGAGCCATTGCCTTTGCCCTGGAATCGGGAAAACACTTCAGCAAGGCTGCAGAAGACAACGCCAAGGCCGGGCTTATCCTCCTGTTAACGGCCGCGGGATGTATTCATGCCTCCGATATACCCGATTTTGCCCGTTATTACGATTATATGCTGGAACAGAATGCCCAACTACCTCATAAGGTGGAATTTGTGTACCGGCATATTATCGAGAAGGACGAAGAATTTGTTATGCGACCGGGCTTCAAAAACTTCGATAAGGTATCTAAAGGAGATTGGCTGGCCAACGATTGTTGCGGTAAGATTCATGCCCAAAACGACGGCTATATCCTGATGCCTCTATATCAGGAACAGGGAAATGAAGGGTTCTTTATCGTCAAACCCATAGACTGAGTTCTGAAGAGGCAGGATAACACGATCCGGGTTCGTTTTTGATGCCCCCTCAGCCGTATATTATTTCTTATGGATACACTGAACGACTATCAGTTTATTGATGGAAGCCGGCTTTCTTCGGTAATTGAAGCTTTAATTTTTGCCAGTGCTGAACCGATCCCTGCCGAAAAAATCTGTATGATTATCACAGAGCAGGAACAACAGGTAGAATTGAATACCGAAACGATAACCCTATTCGTTGACCGGCTTAATGAACGATATGAAAAAACGGGCGCAAGTTTCCGGATTGAACAACTTGCCGGAGGCCTTACCTTCGTAACCCAGCCCAAATTTCATTTTTGGTTAAGCATTTTCCAGCACGAAAATGCCTATCGCAAACTTTCTCAATCGGCCATAGAAACGCTGGCTATTGTGGCCTATCGTCAACCGATCACAAAACCGGAGATCGATCAGATCAGAGGTGTTGATTCGGGGTACATTGTTCGCCAGCTCATGGAAAAAGCATTAATTGAAGTTTCCGGCCGGGCCGATAGTCTCGGAAAACCATTACTGTATCGCACAACCCGCCATTTCCTGCGTCATTTTGGAATGAATTCGGTGAACGAGCTACCCAAACCGAGAGAAATTGATGAAATTCTGAAGGATGATGATATGGCCGAACACCGACAGTTATTGCTGGAACGGCAGATGATGCTCGAAGAGATGAGTACACGTGTGGATACGGATGAGTCAACAAACACGAAAGATGCCAATCCCACTTCTGAACTACCCGATCAGGAGCATTCAAACGACGAACAAGAATCATAAGCGTGCTCCAACCTGAAATCGTATACCTATGCCCTCTTCTTCCAAATCTGACTCTAATCCCTCATCCAACCAGCCCCTTAGAATAAACAAGTTTATCGCACACGCAGGGTTATGCTCCCGGAGGGAGGCCGATCAAATGATTGAACAAGGTCTGGTTAAGGTAAACGGGAAAGTGGTTACCGAACATGGAATCAAAGTAAGTGCAAAAGACCAGGTCGTGGTGAACGGACAATCCCTCTCCCTGGAACCGTTTGTATACATCCTGCTCCATAAGCCCAAAAACACCATCACAACCACCAGTGACGACAGAGGACGCAACACGGTACTTGACCAAATTGAAAACGCAACCGGGTACCGCGTTTACCCTGTTGGCCGGCTGGACCGAAATACGACGGGCCTGCTCATTCTCACCAACGATGGCGACCTGGCGAACCGGCTTATGCATCCAAGTTATAAGGTGCGGAAAACGTATGAAGTGGAAACAGAACGTATTCTTTCAGACGAAGAACTGGTCGCATACCGAACCGGGGTGCGACTGGAAGATGGCCTTGCGAAGGGGAACCGAATCAAACGGTTTGAAGATGTTCCATATCGTTTTAAGATTTCTGTTTTTGAAGGAAGAAACCGCTTAATCCGGAGAATGGTTGAATTTCACGGTACACAGGTACTGAAGTTAAAACGGGTAGAATATGCTGGTTTAACTCTTAAGAATGTGCGACACGGCCGGTGGAGATACCTCAAGCAACATGAGATCAATAATCTCAGAAAGCTGGTTAAACTTGAATCGCTCGACTTTAACAAGGAATAACAATGGAAGTTACCAACATTTCAATTTCTTCGGGTTCCGTACCAGCTACCAACGATCATCCTATACGGTATGAATTATATGCTCCGGTATCCGGAACATCGGTTTCTGTTCCTGTGGTGTTATTCCTTCACGGGTTCAAAGGATTCAAAGATTGGGGTACCTTTCCCGATATTTGTGAGGAATTATGTTATGCGGGTTTTGCTGTGGTTGCATTCAATTTTTCAACCAGCGGTATTGGTGATCGAAGATTTGAATTCGATCGGCTCGATTTGTTTGAACAAAACACATTATCACAGGATTTGGACGATGTGGGCTCCATCATACAGGCCCTCCAAAAAGGAGTCATTTCTGATCATCATACCCATCTGAATACGGATATGATTGGCATTGTAGGGCACAGTCGCGGTGCACAAACCGCCCTGGTTGCGGGAGCTGAATACGAAACGATACAAACCGTAGTAAGCTGGAATGCCGTAGCTAACTACCTGGAGCGCTGGCCGGAAACCATGGTATCCGATTGGAACAATAAAGGGTTTACCGATATCAAAAACTCCAGAACCGGACAAACCATGAGAGTGAAGCGATCGCTGTATGATGATGCAATAAAACATCAGGAACGCATTCTGGCCGAGCATCGCATGGCGGACCTGAGAGTTCCTGTCTTGTTCATTCACGGTCGGGAAGACGAAACCATTCCGTATACCGATTCTGAAAAACTACACATAGCCTGTGCCTCTAATGATAAAGAATTGCGGTTGGTGGCAAACGGGGGCCATACGTTTGGAGGATCACATCCATTCGAGGCTCAGGAATTTCCAAAACCACTCCATGAAGTTGTCGAATGGACAAAGGGCTGGTTTACTGAGTATTTAAAGGGGTAAATTTTTAGAATTTTTACACCCCCTTGTTTTTTCATACTTGCTTAGTACAACTCCTAGCCCCACTTTATATAGTTTTTAATCTATTAACTAACTAACCACGTATGATTGGTACAAAACTGGGCAGATTGTCTGCTCTATTCCTGTGCTGTTTCCTCTTATTTTCAGCATGTAACACCTTCAAGAAATCCTCGAAACCAAGCGGCAAACCGACCGCATCAGCCTCTCGCAAACCACCTGCAAAAAAAGGTGAACCCAAAAAGTTTAGCCAGGTCATCACAAAAGACGCCATTTCTGATGAAGGTCTTTTTAATGTCCATAAGGTAAGCGACAAGTATTATTTCGAAATCCCGAATGACTTACTGGAGCGCGAAATGCTCCTGGTTAGCCGGATTGCCGGTAGCACACAAAATCTCACCTTTGGTGGTGCTGGCCAGAAAGCCAGAGGCCAGCAAGTCGTACGGTGGCAGCGAAAAGATAACAAGATTATGCTTCGCCATGTCTCATTCAGCAGTGTTGCCAACGAAGAAGATCCCATTTACAAGTCGCTTCGAAATAACAATTTCGAGCCGGTAGTATATAGTTTTGACATTGCTGCCTACAACAAAGACACCACCGGTGTGGTAGTTGATGTTACCAAGTTATATACCTCCGATGTAGCCTTGATCAGCGGATTAAGCCAGGGACAGCGTCGTGGGTTCTCTGTACGCCGTCTTGATGCATCCCGAAGTTTCATTCAGCATGCTAATAGCTACCCGGAAAATATTGAAGTGCGTCACGTACTCACCTACGACGCCACCAACGCACCGGATGACCGTGCTACAAATACGATCTCACTGGAAATGAATCAGTCTATGATTCTGCTACCTGAAGAACCCTGGATGCCTCGTAACTGGGATCAGCGTGTGGGTTACTTCTCCATCGGACAATATGACTACAGTTCCGATGAGCACAAAGCAGCTACAAACCGGTTTATCACCCGCTATAAACTGGTACCAAAAGACAAGGCGGCTTACCTTCGTGGAGAATTAGTAGAACCTGAAGAACCAATTATCTACTATCTGGACCCTGCTACTCCTAAGAAGTGGGTGCCTTACCTGATTCAAGGTATTGACGACTGGCAAGTTGCTTTCGAAGCCGCAGGTTTCAAAAATGCGATTATCGGTAAAGAAGCTCCGACACCAGAAGAAGATCCTGAATTTTCACCCGAAGATGTCCGCTACTCGGTAATGCGTTATATCACAAACCCGATTCAGAATGCTCAGGGACCACACGTTCATGATCCGCGTTCTGGTCAGATTCTGGAAAGTGACATCCTTTGGTATCACAACATTCAGAACCTGCTTCGCAACTGGTACTTCATACAAACCGCTGCTTCTAATCCTGATGCACGGAATGTGAAAATGTCAGATGACATCATGGGAGAAATGCTTCGTTTCGTTATGGCTCACGAAGTAGGACACACCCTCGGCCTTCCTCATAACATGGGTTCCAGTGTAGGCTATACCGTAGAACAATTACGCGATCCTGAGTTCACTTCTGCTCACGGAACCGCTCCCTCCATTATGGACTATGCCCGATTCAATTACGTGGCACAACCAGAGGACGGCGTTACCCAGTATTATCCTCAAATCGGGGAATATGACAAATGGTCTATTAAGTGGGGCTATACCTGGTTCCCGGATATCGATGAGCCGGATGATGAAAACGAAATCCTTAATCAATGGATCGTAAACAACGGAGACGACCCACTGTACTTCTTCGGATATTCCACTGGTGCCGATCCACGCTCCCAAACCGAAGCCATTGGTGACGATGCCATGAGAGCCAGTGAACTAGGGCTTAAGAATCTCGAAAACATTACTGGCAACCTCATAAACTGGGTTGAAGAAGACGGCGAAGAATTTTCTGACTTATCTGAACTGTACGGTCAGGTGATTGGGCAGTGGAGACGCTATATGGGGCATGTAACCACCTACATTGGTGGGGTCTATCAGACCTATAAAACATTCGAACAGGATGGAGTAGTATACGAAGTGGTAGACGAAGACGACCAGCGTCGTGCCATGAACTTCCTGCTTGAACATGCATTGTCCACTCCTACCTGGGCATTTAACCGGGACATTCTCGATCGCATCAACCAGGCCACCGCCGTTGAAACGTTCCGGGGTGCACAGGCTGGTGTTCTCAATAATATGACGAACATTAACCGATTAGCACGCCTGGTAGAGAGTGAAACCCGAAATGAGGGAGATGTATACACCATTTATGAAATGATGGATGATCTTCGCAGTGGGGTCTGGAGCGAACTTCGTGGAAACCGAACCATTGACGTTCATCGTCGTCATCTGCAACGCGCTTATATAGAGCGAATGGACAACCTGATGACCGTTGAACCCAGAAGAGGTGGTTTCTTCGGATCTGCTTACGATCTTTCTCAGTCAGATATCCGCCCGGTTGTACGTGAACAACTGGAACGATTAAAGCGCGACATCGATCGAAATATACGAAATGGCGTTTCTGACCGGGCTACACGAGCTCACCTTCGGGATGCCTCGGAATTAATCGATAACGTTTTAGATCCCAACAACTAGTGCGTTAGGATCTAACTACGGAGCGGGATGTCCCAAAAGGGCATCCCGTTATTTTTTTAATCACACCTAAATAAATATGAACAACACGCTACGAAAACTATTAAGTGCATGGCTGGTGGTATTGGGAATTACGTTTTCTGCCCAGGCCCAGCAACTGGATATGGACTTGCTAAAAGGAATGGAACCGAGAAATATCGGGCCTGCGGGAATGAGTGGACGGATTACCGCTATTGATGTGGTAGAAAGCAATACCGATATCATGTACATCGGTTCTGCCTCCGGGGGAGTCTGGAAATCGGAAAGTGGAGGGATACGATGGGAACCCATTTTTGACGAATATGGAGCACATTCGATTGGAGCAATCGACATCCATCAAAAAAACCCCAGTATTGTCTGGGTAGGTACCGGAGAAGGTAATCCCCGAAACAGCCAGAGTTCAGGAGCAGGAATATATAAAAGTATTGATGGAGGCCGCAGCTGGCAACTCATGGGACTGGAAGGAACTCGAAACATTCATCGGGTGATCATCCACCCGGAAAATCCGGATGTAGTTTACGTTGGTGCACAGGGAAATGCCTGGGCCGATAGTGAAGAACGTGGGGTGTACAAAACAACTGATGGTGGAAAAACCTGGACTAAAATACTGTACAATAACAACCGTACAGGTATTGCTGATTTAGTAATGGATCCGAATAATCCCAACAAGCTCTTTGCGGCCATGTGGGAATTTCGGAGATGGCCCTGGTTTTTCGAATCCGGTGGTGAAGGTTCCGGACTATACATGACGTTGGACGGTGGTGAAAACTGGAAGAAATTATCCGATGAAGATGGCCTGCCAAAAGGTGAACTCGGACGTATCGGAGTAGCGATAGCCCAAAGCAATACCGATGTGGTGTATGCCCATGTGGAATCAAAGAAAAACGCCATCTACCGAAGTGAGGATGGTGGCTTTACCTGGGAGAAACGCCAGGAAGTAGCTAAAGACGGCGATGTAGGTAACCGACCCTTCTATTATGCCGAAATCTACGTTGACCCCTTCAATGAAAACCGCGTATTCAGCATCTATACCTATATTTCAAAAAGTGAAGATGGGGGTAAATCATTTGAAAGCCTCTATCCCTTCTACAATTGGGTTCATCCCGATCATCATGCCTTCTGGTTAAGTAAAGAAAGCCCCGGGTTCATGATGGATGGAAACGATGGCGGGGTAAACATCACCTGGGATGGTGGTAAAACCTGGCGCTTTCTGGATAATGTACCGGTTGGTCAGTATTACCATGTTGCCGTAGATAACGAAATACCCTATAACGTGTATGGAGGGATGCAGGATAACGGATCATGGCAGGGACCGGCCTATGTCTGGCGCTCAGGTGGTATCCGGAATGCGTATTGGGAAGAACTCTTTTTCGGGGACGGTTTTGATGTGATGATTGACCCCAGCAATCCACGGTACGCTTATGCCATGTCGCAACAAGGAAATGTGGGACGTATTGATCGGGAAACCGGTAGTTCACGGTTCGTTAAGCCTACCCATCCGGAAGGTGCGCCCCTCCGCTTTAACTGGAATTCACCGATTAACTCCGATCCGTTTGACGATGAGACCATTTACTTCGGCAGCCAATACGTGCATAAAAGTACCAACAGTGGTGAGAGCTGGACCATCATATCTCCCGATCTGACCACAAACGACACCACCAAGCAAAAACAACACGAAAGTGGTGGCCTTACCCTCGATGCTACCGGAGCTGAGAACTACACTACCATCCTGGCTATAGAGCCGAGTAAAAAAGAACGTAATGTATTATGGGTGGGTACCGACGACGGAAAAATCCAGATCACCAGAGACGGTGGCGCTAACTGGAGCGATCTGACCCGAAATGTGAAAGGCGTTCCTGAGGGAAGCTGGGTATCGCAGGTTAAATCTTCAGCCTTTAATGCCGAAGAAGCCGTTGCTATAATTAATGATTATCGTCGCGGGAACTGGGAACCCTATGTCATGCATACCACCAACTATGGTAAAAGCTGGAAGAATATTGTAAAGGATAAAGGTGTGGAAGGGTATGCCTTATCGTTTGTACAAGATTTGGTAGAGCCTAACCTAATGTTCGTGGGTACTGAATTAGGTCTGTATGTTTCTGTTGATGGGGGTGAAAACTGGAGTAAGTGGACCAATGGGTATCCAACGGCATCTACTTACGACATGGTTATTCACCCGCGGGAACATGATCTCGTGATTGGTACCTTCGGCCGATCGTTCTGGGTTCTGGATGACATCCGTCCACTACGTGAACTGGCAGCATCAGGAGCTCAGGAGCTGGAAAACCCCATCAAAGCATTCCCATCACCGGATGCATATCTGGCCTACTGGCGACAGGCACGGGGTATCCGCTTTGTAGCCGATGGAGTGTACGCCGGAGAAAACCGGGGCCGTGGTGCCATGCTTACTTATTCCGTAAATCCCGACGCTCTCCCGAAAAAAGACGCAAAGAAGCCGGCTAAAAAGCCAAAGGTAACATTCGAGGTGTTTGACGCTTCCGGAGAACAAATACGGACGTTTGAACGAACCCCACAGGAAACAGGTATTAACCGAACCGCTTGGGGTATGGATAAAAAAGGCGTTCGCAACCCGAGCCGTAGAAAGCCCCGACCTAATGCTCCCGAACCTTCAGGCGGATCTGTACTACCGGGTACGTATAAAGTAAAAATGACGTACGGCGGATTTTCTGATTCCACGATGGTTACTGTACATCCTGATTCCCGCATGGAAATGCCTATGACAGCTTTGCGTGCTTCGGATGAACTTCGAAATAGCATGAATGATCTTCGGGAAAAACTGGCTGAAGCCACCTCAAAACTGGTGGAAGCAAAAGAAATCGTGGAGATGAATGAAAAATTGGCAAAAGCAGATTCCCGGGACAAAGACGACCTGAAAGAACTGAATGAAGCCAATAAAAAGACAAAGAAACAGATCGACAGCTTACTGGATATGGTATTCGGAAAACAAGACAATCGTCAGGGTATTGTCCGTAACCCGAACCCAACCGTTATGACCCGACTGTTTGCTCCGGGCAGGTATCTCGGTGGCGATTATGATGGTCCTGGCGAGACCGAACAAAACCTGTTGCGTCTTGCTAAAGAAGCGGTGGATGATGCTGTTTCCCAGATCAATAACTTCTTTAATGTGGATTGGCCTGCCTATCGTGTCGCCGTGGAAACGGCCGCACCGAGTCCCTTTAAGGAATTCTGATCGTTTCTTTCTCTTCTCTGTTTTCTATGTACTAAACCGCGCGTTCAGCGCGGTTTTTTTCTTTCCTAAACTGTCGCTGCTTGTTCATGTCCTGTTTGGGGACAAAAAGAAACACGAGCTCTCCGCCTTTTAGTGTTAATATCGTTTCACTTTATACTCTGAAGCATCGGGATGATAGTTCGGGTGGACAATACCGGTACCATTCTGAGAGGAACCCTGTGTGGTTACCCGGACTCTTTGCATGTTAAATATTGACAATATATAAAGAGCAAAGTATGTTTATATACCTAAAAAAGTTGAACTATGCCCAAAACAGAGACGATTAATATTGCCCTTACCGACGAAATGAAAAAATTCGTCATCAGCCAGTCCGGAGATGGTACCTTGTATGCCACTCCAAGCGAATATGTACGTGATCTTATTCGTCATGACAGTGAGCGTTTGCAAGCAGCCCAACTCAGAAACTCAATCGTAGAAGGATATCAGGATGTGGTACATGGGCGTACTCATGAATTTTCGGGGGATCTGCTTGCGGATTTAACCGCGCATAGCAAGCGTAAAGCCCAATGAAAAAACTTTTCCTTACAGACAAAGCACTAGATGATATTCAGGATATTTACGATTTTTCCTATGCTGAATGGGGAGAAACAACAGCTTTGAAATATATTCGAGACTTTGAAGAATCATTTGTTCTGTTACAGGAAAATAATGGGCTATTAAAAATCAATAAAAAAATATCCTCCAGATTCATGGCCTATCCTGTCCAAAAACATTTCTTGATCTGTGACATCATAGGAGATCATATTTATGTGCTTACAGTCAAACATACTTCCATGAACCTATTGGAGCGTATGAAAAAACTTGAACCGACCCTCGAGAATGAGGCCAAAGCCTTATACAACAAATCCAGCACTTAACTCTGGAACTTACCCTGATTCGAAATACGAATTCTACAAAAGAATCTATTGCATAACCGGGATCAAATGAAGCCCGTCCCTGGTAAAAATCAAACGATCTTTTAAATCAACCTGTAGTATCTTTATCTGCTCAATAAAGTGGGTTAGCTTATATCCGCTTAGCCAGGTTTTAATCTGTCAGACAGAGAATTTTCTGCAAGAATGAGGCTATCCGCTCTCCTTTTGTCGCCGGTGTTGGATAACTAATGGCCAATTAGAGGTGTCCTCTTTTTCAGGGAGATAATTTTTTTTTGAACTCCGGGAACTAAACATTTAAAAATGACCGTTAGTCAACCATCAAATTGACCGTTAGTCATTATGAAAAATAAACACTACAGCGAAGCCACCCGAAAGCGACAGATCATGCTTGCAGCAGATCTTGTGCTGTTAGAGCAAGGCATCGAAAATTTCACGATAGACCAGGTGGTGGCAAAAGCAGATATTGCCAAAGGTACCGTATATAAGTATTACAAAAACAAAGATGATCTCTTGCTTGAACTAAGCATTAAAGCATTGAATATCATGCTGGATATCTTCGAAGAAGCTGCTTCGAAAGGCGAAACCGCCACAGAAAAAGTCAGGAATGTGTGTAAGTCGTGCTACCGGTTTTATACGGAATACAACGAGTATTTTAAATTGGTCACGGTTATCGACCGGCCGGAGTTTAAAGTAGACATCGATGATTATGCCAATGCCAGCTATAAAGTGCAGCACATGTACGAAAACATCATCAGGGAGGGACAGAAAACGGGGGAATTCTCTAAAGCGTATAACCCAAGTTATGTACAGTACATTGGCTGGGCTTGCTCGGTGGGTGTAGTCCAGTTTATGGACTCTAAGAAAAAGCTGCTAAAAAATGCCAAAGACGTGGATATGGACGAATTCATTGACACGTATGCAAATATAATCTCAGGGGGGTTACAAAATTGTCCCCCTGCATCCACTTAAGTTGTTAATGTAGAAAAGCCATGTCCCAATTAGCTACTGCCTACCGTTCTCATTCACCAAATACTGTTCTTGAAGAACGTGCTTTTATTTTTATTGATCTTAACGACTCCACCTCTATTTCAGAGCAGTTGAGTCCGCTGGCGTATAGTCGCCTCTTGTCTACTGCATTCGGAATCCTGGAGCAAATAAGCGAAAACTATCCCTTTCGTGTGTACCAGTATGTAGGAGATGAGGTTGTACTAAGCTGGAAACCCTCTTCTCATCCCGAGGCATGGAATATGGCCATACAGCTGGTGTTTGAATTTAATATTGCTCTTAGAGCTCATCACCCACAATTTTACAGAGCATTTAAGATAGCGCCTGTTTTTAAAAGCTCTATTCACTATGGAAGGGTTGCCAAGGCCATTGTCGGGACATCTTTCCCTAATATGGCCTACCACGGTGAGGTATTAAACGCATCAGCAAAAATGCTGACCCAGGCTAAGCAGCATCATAGCGCACTCGTTATTTCCCAACCGATTTACAATCGGCTTTCTCTTGCAGAACTCCCCTTTCGTTTTACGCCTATCGGTAGTCTTGGCATCGGTCAGTCTGCAGGTGGTTTGTTCATCTGGCAGGTGAGCTTATCCAGAAGGCGAGAAAAATTTTTAACTAAAACTGACTATCAGTCAATATAATCATCAAGATATGAAAACACTAAAAACATCCATCTTCTCCATCTCGGCCGTAGGGATTCTTTTATTGGGTTATGCATTGTTTACCCCACAGGAAGAGCCGGTACCTGTCGAAGCAGGAGGGGAAGCCGTCTCTGCCACCGTTCAAAAAGTCCGGGTAACCACAGTCTCGAATACAACCGTGGAGCAAACCGAAGCCGTTAATGGGAGAGTACACGCAAAGTATACCACTCCATTATATGCCGAAGTTCAGGGTACTATTCAGCCAGCAACTTTTGATTTCCGCGAGGGTGAAGCCTTCTCAAAAGCCCAAACGTTATTCTCCATTAATTCGGAGGAGCAACAATTTGCGTTAGCCGCACAAAAGAAAGAACTGCTTAGTCAGATTACCCGGCTGCTTGCTGATTTGGAAGCCGATTATCCTGAGACCTATTCCGATTGGGAGGATTACGCCACCCGGTTTAACGCCGAGCAACCCATTACCGCATTGCCCGAACCCCGCTCTGAAAAGGAACGAAGGTTTTTAAACAGCAGGGGAATTTTTGCGCAATACTACCAGATTCGGGCCCAGGAGCAACGACTGGCTAAATATACCATTTCGGCTCCTTACGATGGTATTGTGACCGAAGACGTTACCGAAATAGGAACCCTGGTAAACCCCGGACAATACCTCGGTACCATTATCAACAATAAGCAGTATGAACTGGAAGCCGGTATCGACGTGGAGTGGGCAAACCGTTTATCCATTGGAGATCAGGTAACGTTTTCAAGCAATGATGTTTCGGGAACCTGGAATGGTACAATCAGCCGGATTGGCGCCGTTATTGATCCTCAAACACAACATGTATCTGTCTTTTTCGATTTAAGCGGAGATAATCTCAGAGACGGTTTGTACCTGGAAGGAGCCCTTGTTATCGATGAACTTCAACAAGTGGCCAAACTGCCCAGACAAGCCCTCCAACGTGATAAAACCGTTCTGGTATTACGGGAAGACCGGGTGGTACAGCAACCGGTTCAAACCTTAGGATTTGCTTCTGATTCAGTGATTGTACGTGGTCTGTATAATGGGGAACGAGTGGTTCTTAACGCCCCGGAAGAACCTATTATTGGAAAAAAGGCTGAGGCGCTGAACTGACATGAACGCTTTACTTACGCAACTTGCACAAAAACCACGAGTGGTCAATATCGTCGTGGGTTTGATCGCTGTGCTCGGCTTTTTAAGCCTGAGCAGTATGCGAACCAACTTCCTCCCTCCGGAACCGGTAAGCTTCATCAATGTAGAGGTGGTCTATCCCGGTGCTTCTCCGTTCGAGATCGAAGAGGAAGTGGTCAATAAAATTGAAGAAAATCTCAAAGGTCTTAAAGGAGTTGACCGGTTTACATCCAGCTCTTCCGAAAGCTTTGCAATGGTTAGCATTGAGCTATTTGAGGATGCCGACCCCAATGAAGTGCTTCAGGATGTCAATAATGCGGTAGACAAGATTACCACGTTCCCTCCTGGTGTGGAAACTCCGGTGATCACCAAACAGGAGATTCTCAACTACACCATGACCATTGGATTGGTGGGCGAAACCAGTAAACAAGCACTTAAGGATTATGCCAAATCCATCAAAGATGAACTGATCCTTAACCCCCAGCTCTCCCAAATCCAGATCAGCGGATTTCCCGAAGAGGAAATTGAAGTCCGCCTTCGCGAACAGGACTTACGTGCCTACCAACTCACATTCGATGAGGTCTCAGCTGCCATACAGGCTTCCAATATCAAAGCATCGGGAGGTGAGGTGGAAACAGGTACTCAAAACATTCTGATCCGCCTGGATAACCGCCGCTATTACGGGTTTAACATGCAGGACATCGTAATCAAAGCAACACCCGATGGTAAGATCGTGCGATTGAGTGATATCGCTAACATCAACGATCAATTTGCTGACAAACCCAATAAGGCATACCTGAATGGAAACCCGGCTGTGTTCATGAAGGTCTTTAGCCGAAGTGAAGAAGATATTATCACCAACGCCGAATTTGTTGCCGATTACCTGGCCACTTTCAATGCAGACAATAAAGAGGTGGAAGCCGTTATTGTTGAAGATATGAGCATATCGCTTAATGATGCCATCAGTCGCCTGGCAAACAATGCGTGGCAGGGTATTTTATTGGTGTTAGTGGTACTTGGATTGTTTTTGAATCCAAGAATAGCGTTCTGGGTCGCCCTTAAAATTCCGGTTGGATTGCTGGGGATGTTTATCCTTTCCCGGTTCTACGATCTCACCATTAACCAGGTGTCTCTTTTTGGCACCATCGTCGTGTTGGGTATTATTGTGGATGATGGGGTTGTGGTTGCAGAGAATATCTACCAACACTTTACGAAAGGTAAAACCCCGCTTAACTCCGCAATTGATGGCACAAAAGAGGTGATCCCTGCTATCCTATCTTCCCTGGGAACCACCGCACTGGCCTTTTCTCTCTTTTTCTTTCTGGATGGGCAATTAGGTGATTACTTCTCTGATGTGGCCTTTGTTGTATGCGCCACGCTAACTATCGCCTTGTTGGAAAGTCTGCTGTTTTTACCGGTTCATATTGCCCGTTCAAAAGCACTTTCTAAAGAGGATAAACCCTGGAAAGTGACGGAATACACCAATGGATTACTGTTACGCTTCCGCGATCGGGTGTATAAAAGCATTATATCAGGTACTATTGCACGACCTTATCTTGGCATTGCGTTTGTACTCCTGGTGATGTTTGGCACCATCGCCGCAATGGGTGCAGGTGTAATTAAAGGCACCTTCTTTCCCACTATTGATCAGGACATTATAACAGCCCGCATCGAACTTCCTGCTGGTACCGATGAAGCCATTCTCCAGGACAAACTCGACTACATTGAAGAACAAGTCTGGGAAGTCAACTCCTACTATTCCGGCCAGCGTACAGACAATAACGAAGTGTTTCGGTTTGTCGAAAAAGTTGTTGGACCGAATAGTAACGAGGGTTACCTGAATATTTATATGCTTGAGGGTAACACCCGGGGCATTTTGTCCTTCGAGATTGCCGATCGTATCCGGGAAGAGGTGGGGCCCATCCCTGAAGCAAATAACCTGTCGTTTGGAACGGAAGCCGCCTTTGGTAAACCGGTTTCTATTGCCCTGGTGGGTAATAATATGGATGATTTACGTTCTGCTAAAAACCAGCTCCGAACCTACCTGGAAGAGCGTGATGATCTGAAAGACGTCACCGATACCGATAAAATCGGTATGCCGGAACTCATGGTGGAGCTTACGCCAAAGGCCAAGTTTCTTGGTTTAAATGAAGCGCTCGTATTTGATCAGGTTCGGAAAGGATTTTTTGGACTGGAAGTACAGAGTATTCAACGGGCCGATGAAGAAGTAAAAGTCTGGATCCGCTATGATGAAGAAGACCGGCGTTCGGTAGAAGATTTATCAGAGGTTAGACTGCAACTGCCCGACGGCTCTTCCTACCCATTGAGTGAACTCGCCACCTTTACACCGGTTACCAATGTGATGCAGGTAAACCACCAGAGTGGAAAACGGGAAATCCGCGTTGAAGCAGACGTGGAGAATCTCATGGTATCGGTACCGGCTGTGCTAGGTGAAACGGAAACTTCCATTCTTAAAACAATAACCGATACCTATCCGAATATCCGGTATACCCTGGAGGGTGAAGCTCGTCTTTCTGCAGAAACACAAAACTCATCCCAAGGACCAAGTATCATTGTTATGATTCTGATCGTAACGATCCTGTTACTTAACTACCGGTCGTTTACCAAAACGCTGGCCATTTTATCCATGCTGCCTTTTGCTTTTGTCGGTGTGGCCTGGGGCAGCTTTATTCACGGTATACCGGTAAGCATCTTCTCTATTTTAGGAATGATTGCGCTGTGGGGCGTACTCATCAACAACGGTCTGGTACTCATTTCCACCTACAACGACTATCTATTGCAAGGGTATTCTATGGCAGAAAGTATGTATGAGGCCGCGATGTCACGGTTTCGGCCCATTGTATTAACCACCATTACCACCGTATTTGGTTTGGCCCCTCTGCTGTTAAATAATTCCATTTCAGCTCAGTTTATAAAGCCCACGGCCATTGCCATTGCTTATGGTTTAATATTCGGAATGGTTCTTACCCTTTCTTTTCTGCCCTCTGTGCAACTCGTACTTGCCCACGTGAAGGTGTTTTATTTCAGGGTGATCAGGCGCATGAAAGATGCAAAATCCGAACAATTCGATATCGTTCTACAGGAGGTCCAGGATGAAATTGCTTAATCTTTGCCTTGTAATCGGCGCTGTGCTGCTTTCAGTACAATCTTCCCATGCACAGATTCAGGCTGTACCTCAGTTATCGTTGTCGGATGTGATTGAACGAGCGTTGGAAGAAAATGATCTCATTCAGATTCAACGTATTGAAACAGAAATTGCAGAAAATACGGCCACACCGGGTAACGCCGGTTATCTACCAACACTGAGCCTGGTTTCCGGGCTTGATTACCAGACCAATAATGCAGACCTCCTGCTTCGTACATTTCAACCCAATCCGCCGGCTATCCGGATCGACGAAAGCGGGGTTGAGACTACTACGTTTACCGCTGCCTTTCAGGTGGATTATACCCTGTTTGATGGATTTGCCCGTAAAAACCGGTACCGCATCCTAAAACAAGGTTCAGCTATCGCTAATAAGCAGCAGGAAATCGTAATCAACCAGGTCATCATGGATGTAACCCGGTTGTTTTATACCCTGCTTGATCTTCAAAAAGAAGAAGAACTACTGGGCGAAATTGTGGAGACGTCAGAAGAGCGGAATGCAAAAATACAGCGCAGATTTGACCTTGGAACCATTGATGGACTCACACTGCTTCAGGCCCGAACAAACCTGAACCGCGACCTCCTTCGATTGGAAGAGGTACGGGTGGCCCGTCGTAATATCCGGAAAGACCTCGCTTTCCTGATCGGAATTGAAGTAGACGATGATTTCTCGGTTCAATCCACCTTTCGCCCTATTCAATTGGCTGATTATGCAACGCTCAAAAATAGTATTCTGCTTCAGAATCCTGAAATAGAGCTTGCCAAACAGGGTATCGTATTAACCAAAGCTGATTTGGAGGCTCAAAAATCGAGCCGTTATCCGCGGTTATCAACCTTTGCCCGGTTGAACTACCTCAATCAGACCAACGATGTACAGCAAATTGCGGAAATTGAAACATTGGGCCCTCAGGTGGGTCTGTCGCTCCAATACGCGTTGTTCACGGGTGGGCAAAACCGGATAGCCATTCAGAATAAAAGGCTTTCTGTAAAAACAGCAGAACAACAGCAGCAACTGGTTCTTGTTCAAATTCTCACTGAAACCTCGAAGGAGTATGAGACCCTGACTTTGCTTCAGACACAGCTTGAAAAAGAACAGGAGAACCTGACTTCTTTCCAGGAAGCATTTAACCGAACCGAGCGTCGCTTCCTTGATGGGCAGGCTACCTCCATCGACTTTCGCGACGCCCAAAACGCCCTTCTGGATGCCGAGCTAAGCATCAGTGCCATTCAATCGAATGTAATGCTGGCTTTTTACCGCATTCAGCAGTTGCAAGGAGCTTTAATACAATGATCGAAGAGCAAACCTAATAGAGCATCAAAAAACCACGTTTGACAGGCGTGGTTTTTTTGTTGGTAGCGTTTTCATCATTTCTTCACGTTTGGAGTATAGGTTGCTAATAACCAATTACTGATGGGAGGCCGTCATGAAAGTAAACCGAATCCTGGTACCTACCGATTTCTCCGCACGATCGGAAGCTGCTGTACAAATGGCGGGTAGATTTTATGCCCACTTTGGAACCACCATCGATTTGATACACGTAGTTCCACTCAGTATGTATTTCAGCGAGAGTATCGATACGCTTGGTATCCCCTTTGACATGGAAAAAGACCTGTATCCGCATGTACTTGAACATGCGTACGAAGAGCTAAAGAACCTGGCTCATAAACATATTGGAAGAGAGCATTGCGGACAACTGATCACCATTGTAGACCGAAAGCCATCACGGGCTATTACCGATCAGGCCAATAAGAACAATTACGACCTGGTGTTGATGAGTTCCAGGGGCAAACATGCATCTGAATGGTTCAGAGGTAGCATTACAGAGAAAATCATCCGGCAGTCTAATGTTCCTGTACTAACCCTTGATGAACCCATTAAATCAGAAGAGATGGGCATCGTGTTTGTGCCAATTGACTTCTCTGATAACTCCTTTGAAGCCTTGCCCACCGCCTTCAACATTGCTAAACAATTTGATGCTAAAATCATGCTGTTTCACGCTGTGGAATTATACGGAGATGGCGTACCCATGCCAGCTATTATGGCTGCCGCCGAAGACGAAGATCGTATTTATGATGCATTAATTCGTCGTATGAACGAATTCTTTGAAGAACACGACGAGTATCATATCCGCATCAAACAAATCCCCACCGAGAGCGAAGATTACTTTATCTATCAAAACGGCGGAGATTCGCATTCGATCTTGTTCTGCACACAAATTGAACGTGGTATATCGGCTCATCACGAGATTGTGACCTATGCCAACAGTCATGCCGATCTGGCCGTGATGACCACGCATGGAAGAACCGGCCTGGCACGATTCCTCATCGGGTCTACGGCGGAACAGGTGGTACGCAACATTAAAATACCGCTACTCACCATCCGACCAAACGGTAATGATGACTAGCTTAACTAAAAACGTGTAGACTACAGCCTGGCACTTTACAACAGAGGTGCCGGGCTTTTTTATGATAAACCGGTCCGGTTAGCTTTTGACCGTCACTTCTTTTTTTTCCAAACGGTCAAACTCTTCTTTCAAATACCGGCCGGTATGCGATGCTTCCACTGCTGCTACTTCGGTTGGGGTTCCTTCTGCAATCACCGACCCGCCACCAGATCCCCCTTCAGGGCCCAGATCAATAATCCAGTCTGATGCTTTAATCAAATCCAGATTATGCTCGATTACCATTACCGTATTCCCTTTGTCTACCAATTGCTGAATCACATTCACCAGCATGCGAACATCCTGAAAGTGTAACCCGGTTGTAGGCTCATCCATTACATACAGGGTATTACCTGTGCCAATTTTAGCCAGTTCGCGGGAAAGTTTAATACGCTGCGCTTCTCCCCCTGAAAGTGTAGTACTGGATTGTCCCAGGGTAAGGTAACCAAGCCCTACGGAATTGAGCGTACTCAAAATGCGACGTATGGCAGGTTGTGCATCAAAAAACTCAACCCCTTCCGATATCGGCATATCCAGCACTTCCGATATATTTTTACCCCGGTAGTAGATTTCGAGCGTTTCCCGGTTGTACCGCTTTCCGTTACAAGTTTCACAGGTTACGTACACATCGGGAAGGAAATTCATCTCAATTTTACGAACCCCATCACCCTGACAGGTTTCACATCTCCCCCCTTTCACATTAAAAGAAAACCTGCCCTGATCATACCCCCGGATTTTAGACTCCGGCATTTCTGCAAACAACCGGCGTACATGATCAAACACTTTGGTATACGTTCCGGGATTGGAACGTGGCGTACGCCCGATCGGACTTTGATCAATGGAGATTATTTTATCAATGTTGTCCAGACCCTGAACCGAGTCATACGGCAGAGGTACGGACTTCGATTTATAGAAGTAGTTCGACAAAATAGGCACCAACGTCTGGTTGATAAGCGAACTTTTACCCGAGCCACTCACCCCCGTTACCGAGATAAATTTTCCGAGAGGGATGTTCAGATTTACATTCTTAAGATTATGACCACGCGCATTAGCAATGCTAATCTTTTTCTTATTTCCCTTACGATAAGACTCCGGTATCGGAATCGTTTCCTCATCTCGTAAAAACCGGGCCGTCATCGACTCTTTATCCAATTCATCGGGCTTACCAGCTGAAACGATACCTCCACCGTTAACACCGGCACCCGGCCCTAAATCGACCACAAAATCGGCATGTTCAATCGTTTCCCGGTCGTGTTCTACTACCAGTACCGAATTCCCTAAATCCCGGAGCAGCTCCAGAGAGTTAATCAGCTTGGTATTATCCCGTTGATGGAGACCGATACTGGGCTCATCCAGGATATATAGCACACCTACTAATTGGGTTCCAATTTGGGTAGCAAGCCGTATACGTTGGGCTTCGCCACCACTTAGCGTCTGAGCTTCCCGATCCAGACTTAAATACGTTAACCCAACATTGAGTAAGAAATCGAGCCGGTCTCTGATTTCCTTTAACACCTGGTTTCCAATAAGCTGCTGACGCTCCGTGAGCTTAATTCCGTATAGAGTATCCCGAAGCTGTTGAATATCCATACTCACTAAATCGTGAATGGAATATCCATCAATTTTATAGCTCAATGCTTCCTTGTTCAGGCGGCCACCTTTACAGGTAGGGCATAGTACTTTGCTCATGTACGCCTTCGCCTTTTCACGTTGCTTTGGCGACTTGCTGTTCTCATACTGATCAATGATCGTATTCCTGAGCCCTTCGTACTTATGCTTATAGGTTACGCTGTTATCCTTGAAATCATAACTGACTGCATATTTGGTATCTCCTCCACCCAGCATTAAGATGTCAATCAGTTCCTGGGGATAGTCTTTAATAGGAGTGTCGAAATCGAGTTCGAACGTATCCAAAACGGCTTTCAGTTGTTTAAAAGCGAATACGTCTCTTGGTTTTCCCAGAAAACGTATCCCGGATTCAGCAACTGATTGTTCTGGGTTAGGAACCAGCAAATCCCAGCTCACATCGTAGGCAAAGCCAAGTCCATCACAGGTAGGACAGGCGCCAAATGGAGAGTTAAAGGAAAACAGATTTGGAGCCGGATCTTCATATGCCAGTCCACTTTCCACGTCGAACAATTTTTGAGAGAATAGCTTGTCTTCAAATTCATCTCCTTTCCGGGTAGCCAGAATCACATTTCCATCGGCCATTTCAAGCGCAAGACGAATGCTATCGGCAATGCGTTTCTCGCTTTTGGGAGCAATCACAAACCGGTCGACCACAACCTCAATGTTATGGGTCTTGTACCGATCTACCATCATGCCCGATTCCAGTTCCCTTAGCTCCCCATCAATCCGGGCACTTACAAAACCCTGTTTTATCGTTTGCTCAAATAACTCACGATAATGCCCTTTTCTTCCCCGAACAACCGGAGCCAGGCAGTAGGCTTTAGTACCTTCCTGCATAGCCATAACAGCGGCAACCACCTGGTCGGCGCTTTGTTTTTCCATCTTGTTACCCGACACATACGAATAAGGAACCCCAATACGGGCATACAGCAACCTTAGAAAATCATAAATCTCGGTTACAGTGCCAACAGTAGAACGGGGATTACGATTGGTTGTCTTTTGATCAATAGAAATCACCGGCGATAGCCCATCGATAAAGTCAACGGCGGGGCGTTCCATCATCCCAAGAAACTGACGGGCGTACGCGGAGAGCGATTCCAAAAACCGACGTTGGCCCTCTGCATAAATGGTATCAAAGGCCAGGGACGATTTACCTGATCCGGAAAGTCCGGTAATGACCACCAATTGGTCGCGGGGAATGTCTATGTCTATGTTTTTGAGGTTGTGTTCTCTCGCGCCTCTGATAATGATATGATGCTGCAACGACGGGGTGCTAATGGTTGGTGTTAAGCAAACAGGAACATACAAAACCGAGTGCTGAAAATGTTAATTCCAGCTCTTAAAAAAACTATCCCGATCCCCTGGCCAGTAAGTTATAATTTCGAACAAACAGCCGGTTAGGAAATAATCCGTCTTCATCGTCTGATAAGCCTTGTTTAATACGGCGTACAAAATACATTGGCACTTTCCCGACGTTTTTGGCATCAATTTCACCTCGTGGCTCGCATTCAAAAAAGTCTTTGACCCGTTGATAGGTATCTTCCGAGATGTTAACGGAGTTATCTTCAGAGTACTGTTCCATCCTTGCGGCCAGGTTCACTCCTTCACCCCACATATCGTAAGCAAATCGCTTTTTCCCGATTACGCCCACTACCGCCTGGCCGGTATGGATCCCGATTCGCAGAGGGAAATAGGGAATACGCTCCCCCAGGTGATGTTCAAGCCGTTCAACAAAAAACTTCATCTTCAGCGCGGTGAGCACCACATCCACCGGATGGGTATGATTCCGTTCCGGCAATCCTCCAGCCGCCATGTAGCTGTCTCCAATGGTTTTTATTTTGATGAGATTATGTTCATCCGTTATGGAATCGAACCGGTCGAAATAGAAGGTGAGGCTTTCAATTAACTGTTCCGGGGTAAGAGTGGGAACGACTTTAGTGAAACCTTCAAAATCGGTAAAAAGAACCGTCACATCACTAAACCGTTCAGGAGTTACCGTTCCGTAAGCGAGCAGGCTTTCAGCCACACTTTTTGGAAATACGTTCTGAAGAAGTTCTTCATGCTCTTTTTTAGTGAGTTCTAACTCCTGGTTAGCCTCCGATAATCGAGCCTGAGCACTATCCAGGCGCGTATTCTGCGCAAGTGTATTCTTATAGGTTGAAACCAGAAGATTGACTAAATGAGCGTAGTCCAGCCTGATCTTGTAGTTTTTACCATCGATGGTAACCGGAACGTCTTCTGCTTCCAGCGAGCTCAGTGGGGGGTTTAGCAGCAGGTCTTCTACCTTTTGGAATAAGGTCTCGTCATCGTATGGCTTAGTGAGGTAATTATCGGCGCCAGCTTCAATCCCTTTCATCAGGCTTTCTGTGGTAACCATTGAGGTAACCAGAATAATGGGAATACGGCTGGAATCAGGGTGATTTTTTATATGACGACATAGTTCATATCCATTCATAACGGGCATTTCAACATCCGAAATGACCAGATCAGGGTATTCTGTTTGCACTAAATCAAATGCATCCTGCCCATTCTGTGCCGTTAATACTTCGTATCCTTTTTGCAGTAATTTGTGTCGGGTAATGGTTACCAGCGCAGGGTAATCATCTACCACTAAAATCCGGGCCTTTGTTTGCAACATAGCAGCGTAGTCTTGTATGATTTAGACAAGGATATTTTAAAAGCATTATCGGCAAAAAACAGTTAGCTTCAACGCCCAATCAGTAGTTGCACGATGAACGATACCATTACTTCCAACTGGACACCTACTTCCTGGCTTAAAAAACCGGTAACTCAATTACCCGAATACCCCAGCCAGCAGAAGCTAAACGAATCATTTGACACTCTCAAGAACCTTCCACCTTTAGTTACTTCCTGGGAAATTGAGCGACTAAAAGAAAATCTGGCCGAAGTAAGTCGGGGTAAGCGATTTTTGTTGCAAGGTGGTGATTGTGCAGAAAGTTTTTCTGCAACCCAATCGTCTAAAGTCGTGAACATGGTAAAAGTGTTGCTTCAAATGAGCTTCATCCTCATTCACGAAATGGGCGTACCTGTGCTTCGGGTAGGTCGCATTGCCGGTCAATATGCCAAACCCCGGTCCAAAGATTTTGAAACTGTAAACGGGGAGGAAATCCATAACTACCGTGGTGACTTAATCAATGGGTTTGATGCAAACGCCAACGCCCGTACACCCGATCCTCAACGTTTGGTAGATGGATATCATAAAGCCGCACTGACCCTCAACTTCCTTCGTGCATTAGCCGATGAAGGGTTCGCCGATTTGCGACATCCGGAACAGTGGGAACTCGATTTTATGCTGAATAACGATTATTACCACGAATATGAATTAATGGTAGAATCGATTCGTAAGGCGGTACGTTTTGTAGAGGCTGTGGTCCCCGATGCGTTTAACACGCTCCAGAAAGTGGATGTGTATACCAGTCACGAAGCCCTGAATCTATACTACGATTCGGCTCAAACGCGTGAAGTGCCCCGCAAAGAAGGATTCTTTAATCTTAGCGGACATATGGTATGGATTGGCAATCGTACACGACAATTGGATGGAGCCCATGTGGAATATTTCCGGGGCATTCAAAACCCGGTTGGCGTAAAAATCGGCCCGCCATGGGAACTGGACGAAATCCTGAAACTCATTGACCGATTGAACCCCGCAAACAAGGAAGGAAAAATTGTGTTGATCACACGCTTCGGGAAAGATCGTATTAACGATGAGCTACCAGCACTCATTGACGCTGTAAATGCAGAAGGATTTCGCGTGGTATGGAGCTCCGACCCTATGCACGGCAACACCTTCTCGACCAGCAGTTCCATAAAAACCCGCAACTTTGAACATATACTCAGCGAGTTACGATCTGCTTTTGCCATACACCGGGAAGCAGGAACTTATCTTGGAGGCGTTCACCTTGAATTAACCGGTGATAACGTAACCGAATGTGTTGGCGGGTCCACCGGCCTGGGCGAAGATGGATTACACCATAACTATGAGACCTTTTGCGATCCCCGCCTTAACTACCGTCAAAGTCTGGAGTTAGCTTTTCTCATTGCTAAAGAATGGAAGGAAAGTTACCAGGCCAATCTGTAGCATAGCAGGAACCTGTTAAAGCCTGTAAACTCTTCAAAACAT
This sequence comes from Bacteroidota bacterium, assembly GCA_039819115.1. GTDB lineage: Bacteria > Bacteroidota > Rhodothermia > Balneolales > Balneolaceae > JBCBST01. The sequence continues at coordinate 21,356 of JBCBST010000001.1, read as the reverse complement.
TGTAAATCGAGGGCACTGTCATATAATGATGGAGCCCTTTTTTTGATTATAAATGCAGCTGGACGTTGGTATACTGGCTATTACGAAACCATAATCTCTAAACTCCTGCCATATGAGAAAGTTCTACTCCCCCATTTCATGTTGTCTGTTTCTAATTGGAAGTATGTTGCTATCAGGCTGTGCCGTGATACGACCGGGCGAAGTTGGCGTAAAGCAGCGCTTCGGTAAACTGAACGAACGGGTTCACGAACCGGGCTCCGTTGCTATCAATCCATTTACCACCCGCATGGTAAAGCTTCCCACCCGTACGGTTAATCTTGAGGTGCAGATCAATCTTCCATCCAAAGAAGGGCTTAACGTAAATTCCGAAATTTCTATTCTGTATCACATCAAACCTGAAAAAGCCCGTGAGGTTATCCAGGATGTAGGTATGGATTATGAAGAAGTGATGATTTTAAGCGTATTTCGATCGGCAGCGGCCGATATCTGCGCGCAGTTCTTTGCTAAAGATATGCATTCGGGTAACCGGGGCGATATCGAACAGCAGATTCGTGACCGCATGGATACTTTGATCGGAGATCGTGGATTCGAAATCGAAGCGGTCTTATTAAAGAGTATCACATTGCCGCCTGGCTTGTCTCGCGCTATCGAGAATAAACTCACTGCCGAACAGGATGCCCTCCGAATGGAATTTATACTACAAACCGAACGACAGGAAGCCGAACGGAAAAAGATTGAGGCTCAGGGCGTCAGTGAAGCTCAGAAAATCCTGAATCTCGGACTCAACGAACAGGTCATTAAATGGAGAAGCCTGGAAGTACTTCGCATCTTAGCCAGTTCGCCAAATGCTAAACTCATCATCACTGATGGAAAGACACCGGTATTGATCAACCAGGATGAATAGTCATCATGCTTCCAATGCACAGTGCATAGGTAAAAGGCAGATATAAGAATCTGCCTTTTTTATGAAATGATGGTTAATCTCTGCGTCTTTTTCAGGTTTTCGCGTTATTTGTATAGATGAACACACAAGCCGAGCATACCACTGCAGTTTGGAACACATTCCGTAAAACGCTGTATGCCTTTATTTTAAAACGGGTAAAAGATCCCGAAATGACAAAAGACATCCTCCAGGAAGTGTTTGTAAAGGTGCATCTGAAAGCCGGTGATATTTCATCCGAAAAGAAGTTACCTGCCTGGGTGTTTACCGTGGCCCGAAATGCTATTATTGATGAGTTCAGAAAGCAAAAACGCCACGATTCTTCTCTACAGTCATTAACACAACTTGATCTCGAAAACGAAGAAACCGCACCTCCACCCTGCTGTGAAGCCTGCCTGGATCCGTTTCTGAATCAACTTCCAGATAGGTACCGAGAGGCCATTGAAGCCACCGACCTGGGCGAGTTATCCCAAAAAGAGTATGCTGAACAGGTTCATGTATCGTACTCTACCATAAAATCGCGGGTGCAACGAGGGAGAGAGAAACTGAACGAACTTTTTCAAAACTGTTGTGCCCCCTGCCATACTGATGCTCAGCTCAGAACCATAGAAGCCTGTAGCTGCCCCAGATAATTCTGCGTCTTTTTGTGGGTTCTGCGTCTATGGTATAAACCAACATGTTTAACTCAACCCAGATGGAGACCCATATGAACACTATAGTATCAAATACAGGCTGCGATTGCGGATGTTGTAAAGGAGGAACGTGCTCTTGCGATGATTGTACCTGCGATAATTGCGCCTGCGACTGCTGCTGATTGATTTAGCATCACCAAAAAGGCTGCTTATAGAACGCAGCCTTTTTTTATTCTGTCATCATCTTATAGCGTAATGCTGCTATTTGATAAGCATCATTTTACGGGTAATACTACTTCCGGACGGCGTATTCAGCCGGTAGATGTAGAGACCACTGGCCAGGTCAGATGCATCGAATCGTATCTCTTTGGCGCCGGCTGTTTCAAACCCCTGTACTAAGGTAGCCACTTCCTGTCCAACCAGATTATATACTTTCAGACTAACGGTACCCGCAACAGGAACCGAATAACGGATCGTTGTTGTAGGGTTAAAGGGGTTAGGAAAGTTCTGATCAAGGGTAAAACTATTAGGTGTGAGCTTTTCTTCGGTTGAGTTGATTAGTGCAAACAGATCGAAACGAACCCAAACCGGAAAATGGTCGGAGGCTTCGCTGAGGAAACTTCCTACATAGAATGGATTTTCCACCCGCTCGGTCCCCTCGAGGTACTCAGGATCCAGCTCGGAGGAAATCATGATGTGGTCAATCATGGTAAAACGGGAAAAGGAAGTAAACCCACGCTCTTCGAGACTCTGAGTAAGGATGGTGTATTCTGTATCGCTCACAAAGTTTCGATAAGGCGAATCGGTTTCTCCATCTGCTGTAGTGGAAGTAACCAGATCGTTATAATCACCCAACACAATCACTTGATCCGTTCCGCGATTACTATCAATAAAGTTTTTTAACTCAGCAGAAGCATTCACCCGCTGTAGATAGTCCGATTCTTCACCAAACGCTTTTGCATGAATGTTGTATAGGTATATCGGCTCCTGTAGACCCTGAGCGCGAATCACAAACTCAAAAGGGAACCGACCATTTGCCCAGTCAGATTGTGTCATTCCCGCAGTTATAAGCTGCGCACTTACGGAATCCACTGATGAGGTTTTATACACATACGCTGTTTTCTGGGACTGACCGATGGGAGCAATAAAGCCCCGGTATTCGTCAAGCTCATCCATCATTTGATGAAACAGGGTACTATTTGTAATTTCCTGAAGAGCATAAACATCCGCGTCTATCGTGGTTAGCACCGTTTTTACATTCTCTTTTTGTTGTTCAACATCTTCCGGACCCTGAGTAGAAGCTGTAGAGCCGAACCATTCAATATTCCAGGTAACGATATCAAAGGTGTCGTCTTTTGGGATTTCATCAAAAGGAAAGGAGACTTCCTCCACACCCAAATCCTGGGTAAATCGGGGAAGCAATTGATAATCGCCATTAAACTGCCCGACAATACCAATGATGTTCGTAGACCCTACCGGTGCTGTAGCTCCAACCACATTCGTGGTATTATCAATGCGTAGAAAAGCCTGCCCACTGGCATCAGACATATCGTAATTGATGTTGCCCTGGAAAGCACCCGCGTGATCGATTATCACTTCCTGCATACGTACCAGTTGCCCTTCGAATGCCCCGCTGTTCATTTGCTGAATGTTAATCAACGCTGGCTCTACTTCTCTTCGGTTATCCGTAAAAAGCTCGAATGAAATGTTATTATCGCCGTCTACCGCTCCGATTTGCAGCAGAAAATCACCAGCTGGCCCGTCAATAGGATTAAACTCGGTAATCGGTCCGGTAACAACAACCGAATCTCCGATTTGAGCAGTAGAGTGCAGTGGCTCCCAGAATACCGCCAATCCACCTGTTTCATCCTGGAGATGCATAGGGCCTCCAAATTCATTACCAGCTGTTACTCTACCTGTAACACTTACCCGGGTACCGAATGGCAGATTGTATACTTCTGAGATCGGGATAATATCACCGTCTTCAAAAGCCTCACCTCCAAGGTTCAGATTGAAGGTATCTACATTATCGGCATTACTTGAGATAGCGAGGGTTCCCTGCACGTTGCCCGCTTGCATAGGAGCAAAGGTGAGGGTAACGTCTACCGTCTGATTAAAATCGAGGGTGCTATCCGCGAGTTCGCTTACAGAAAATGAACTTCCAACCACATTCAGATCCGATATTTCTAAAACCGTGCTTCCCAGGTTTCGGATAGAAATCGTTTTTTCCCGTTGGGTTTGAACCAGTGTTGGACTAAATACAACTAAATCTTCAGGACTCACAGGAGCATCATCAACAGATACTAAAATAGTGGCCGTATCCTGGGCCTCCACAAAGTCGGTAATTCGAACGTCGTCCAGGTTTAACCGTTCTGTACCTGCTACCTGTACAAACTTAAAGCGGATATTCCCTTCTACCTCGACCGGAATCGTGACTTCCTGGAGCGTTGAAGTCGCATTCAACTCGTCTCCTATATTAATCCATGTTGCTCCCTGGTTAATCGAATATTGCACCTGAAGGGTGTTCCCTTCCGCGTTCCCATAGTTCGCGAACACAAAAGAAATCTCATCAGCCCCATTCGGCTTATCAAACTCCATAAAAATGTTACCCATGCGATCGTTTCTGCGATCCATGCGAACAGAATACGTTCCGTTTCTTTTATCATTGTCTAGATTTCCAATCAAAGCGTCATCTAAGAACCAAGAACCTGTAGATAAGGCAACAGAGGCACCAGCATAACTGGGTTTTAGGTCCTGATCAAAATTTTCAAAGAATTGTGCCTGAAGCGAGTTCGGGGCTATAAATCCCATCAAAAGGCAAACTGTGCCTAACGTTCGTAGAGTTTTCATTTTAATATGTTTGTATGACGTTTTAAGTAAAAGTATCTCTTTGATATTAACAGGCAATAAAGTCTGGATTTATTTCACAAAAGCCTGCATAACCTGATTCATTCGTTTTTGTATGTGACCATTTCCCAGATTCCCGATACTCCCTAAATGGGTATGATTCAATTCGGTTTTCTGCTGGAACTTTCCGCTTTCAATCTCTTCAGCAACCGTTTTGTATGCATCTCTGAACGGGACTCCTGATTGCACCAACTCGTTTACTTTCTCCACGCTAAAAATGAGCCGATAGCGGTCATCATCCATAATATCCGGGTTAACGTTCATGCGGTGAATGGCATAGGCCGTTATGGATAAGAGTTCTTTTATGTCCGCTAAAGCCGGAAATAGCATGTCCTTAAGTAGCTGAAAGTCCCGGTGATACCCTGATGTGAGATTTGTAGTTGCCATCATAACCTCGTTAGGCAACGCTTTAATCCGATTGGTTTTTACCCGGATCAACTCAAATACATCCGGGTTTTTCTTATGGGGCATAATGCTTGAACCTGTAGTCAGCTCATCCGGAAGTTTAATAAACCCGAAATTCTGAGAGTTATACATACAGATATCTGAGGCCAGTTTATTTAATGTTGTAGCCAACCCTGACAAAGCAAAAGCTATCGATTGCTCTATTTTGGTACGCGTCATCTGGGCGTATACCACATTCACGTTAGGTCCATCAAAATCGAGCAGCTCAGAAGTCATCGTTCTGTTCAAAGGAAAAGAAGAACCATAGCCTGCTGCCGATCCCAACGGGTTGCGGTTTACGAGTTCAAGTACAGATGCCAGCAGCAACGTATCATCGGTTAAGCTCTCGGCATATGCTCCGAACCATAAACCAAAACTGGACGGCATCGCAGCCTGAGTATGCGTATAGCCGGGTATCAACACTTCTTTATTGGCTTCGCTCTGAGCAATCAGCTCATCAAAAAGCATCCGGATATACTCAGAAACAGCTCGTAATTCTTCTCTGAAGAATAAGCGTAAATCGACCAGCACCTGGTCATTTCGCGAGCGACCGGCATGTACTTTTTTCCCAACGTCTCCCAGCGCTTCTGTGAGCATAAGTTCCACCTGAGAATGTACGTCCTCCACGCCTTCCTCGATCACAAAGTGACCGGGCTCTATAACTTCTTCAAGAATGCGTTTCAGCTCAGCCACCAGTTGGCCCAACTCATCTGCGGTTAAAAGTCCAATGGACTCCAGCATGGTGATGTGTGCAATGGTACCCTGCACATCGTATTTGGCAAGCTCAAGGTCTAGCTGACGATCGTTACCAACCGTAAATCGTTCAATCCATTCATCGGTTGAAATTCCCTTTTCCCAAAGTTTTTTAGCCTGTGATGTCTCCATACGTTCAGTGAGTTATGCACTCTTGCCAGATAGCAGAGCGCTGTGGTATTGGATTAAAGTAGCAAGATAAACCCTGTGAAGGAGTAGTCGTGCTTCATGATTATGATTCTTGTGTATTGAGTTTCAATCCATCCAGTAATGCCAGGTATTGAGGGATGCCTTCTTCAATTTCTGAGAGATACACGAACTCATCAGCGGTATGAGAGCGATGGGTATCACCGGGGCCAATCTTGATGCATGGAAAAGGCATATGAACCTGGTCCGACATGGTTTTAGATCCATAGAGTTCCATTTTCAGGTGTTTTCCCCGTTGCACAACAGGATGATCCGGAGCAATACCCGATGCATTCAGGTTAAGAGAACGCGGGTTCACCTCACACGATACCTGCTCTTTGATTGCTTCTACCAGTTGAGCGTTTGTGTAGTGCTCATTAGGTCGTACGTCTACCACAAACCGGCACTCATCAGGAACAACATTATGTTGAGTACCTGCCTCAATCTGAGTTACCGTCATATTTACGGCTCCCAAAACATCGGATACATCAGAGAACTGATACGTTCGGAACCATTCAATATCGGAAAAGGCCTTATAGAGGGCATTTTCTCCTTCATTTCTTGCGGCATGTCCGCTTTTACCATGACTCACACAATCAAGTACAATTAACCCCCGCTCTGCAATGGCCATTCTCATAGATGTGGGCTCACCCACAACTCCCAGGTGAATGGGGCCCAGTTCATCCAGTACGATTGGAACCCCGTTTTTTGAAGCCGTTTCCTCTTCGGCTGATGCCAGAAAACAGAGATTATACGATTGCTCCCGTTCAGATAGCGCCAAAAACGTATGCAGTAAACTCACCAGCGGTGCACCCGCATCATTACTCCCTAAACCGATTAATGCCCCATCCTTTACCGTGGGAGTGAACGGGTCATAACTCCATTTACGAGTCGCTTTTACCGTATCGTGATGCGAGTTGAGGAGTAGTGCAGGTTTTCCAGGCTCCGGGGTTTGTGTCCAGGCCCATACATTGTTCTTTTTACGGAGGGGAGAAAACCCATGCTCTTTGAGATAACTAAACAGGAGATCACCGGTTTCATGTTCCTCACCGCTATACGATTGGATTTGTATGAGTTCTTTTAAAAGCCCGATGGCTTTTGCACTAAGCTGGCTGGTCTCATACATGCTTTAACTCCGTTCCGGCATTCCGATTCATAAGATCTGTAGCTGATTTAATACGAACAGATTGTACGCCCGATGTAAGGGCCTGAAAACCAAGGTCCAGTTTTGGAATCATTCCGTCACTGATGATTCCCGATGATTTTAGCTTTTGGTAGCCTTCCATACTGAGTGCGGCCACGACTCCGTTTGAATCCATCACCCCTTCCCGGTCAAAGCCAAAAATCAATTCGATCTCGTAATGCGTAGCCATAGCTGCAGCCACATACGATGCAATAGCATCGGCATTGGTGTTTAACATGTTCCCTTTCCCATCGTGCGTAAGAGGAGCCAGAACGGGAAGTATACCCTGGTCGATCAAACTGGAAAACAAGTCTGTGTTAACGGACTCAATATCCCCTACCCATCCAAAATCGATGGGTTCCTGCGGACGTTTTTTGGCCTGTATGGCATTCCCGTCAGCACCGGTCAGGCCGAGCGCATGTACACCCCGTGATTGCAGGTGAGCAACCAGGCGTTTATTAATCAGCCCCCCGTATACCATCGTCACCACTTCAAGTGTCTGGGCATCGGTCACTCTTCTTCCATCGATCATGTTGGGCTTGATACCCAATCGTTTTCCCATTTCAGAGGCAATTACTCCTCCTCCATGTACCAAAATCTGGGGGGTATCGAAAGCAATAAAATCATCGAGGAACCGAGAGAGCGTGGATGGGTTTTCCGCGATTTTCCCTCCTATTTTTACAATGCGCAAGGAGTTTTTCATAGATGTTCCAGCATCTCTTTAAGTACCGTTTGCATGGAAATAACCCTGTTCTCTGCTTGCTTAATCACCAGACTGCGATCTGAATCGATTACCGCATCTTCTACAATTACATTGCGGCGTACGGGCAAACAATGCATAAACGCTGCATTGTCCGTTTTTTCCATTCGTTCTTTACTTACCATCCAGAATGGGTCCTGATTCAATACCTTTCCATACTCCCTGTAGCTGCTCCAGTTTTTGGCGTATACAAAATGCGCACCTTCAAAAGCTGCATCGGGATCATACTCTATCGGAGTATCCCCGATTACCTCGTCGGCCAATTCATATCCTTCCGGGTGAGTGACCACCAACTCGGCTTCGGTTTGCTGTACCCATCTGATAAATGAATTTGCAACTGCGTGAGGAAGGGCCCGGGGATGAGGTGCCCAGCTCAGCACAATTTTAGGGCGCTTTATCATTTTGTGTTCTTCTATGGTAATGAGATCGGCAAAGGCCTGTAATGGATGCCCCGTTGCCGATTCCATGTTTACGATGGAGGCCGGACAATACTCTACAAACGATCGCAATACCCGCTCGCTAACATCCAAATCCCGGTCTTCCAGTTCTGCAAAAGCACGAATGGCCACGATGTCAAAATAGGATCCAATAACAGCAGCCGCTTCTTTTATGTGTTCCGCTTTGTCGGAATTCATAACCACCCCATCACCAAACTCCAGCTTCCACCCCTGACTTCCCACATCTAGGACGGCCGTGTTTAACCCCAGGTTAAACGCTGCTTTTTGTGAGCTAAGGCGCGTTCTCAGACTGGGATTCAAAAACAACAGGCACATAGAACGTCCCTTTCCTGCATCCTGCCACGCCAAAGGATGGGCTTTTATCTCTAAAGCTTTATTCAATAAATCAGGCAGAGATACAACATCGCTGATAGAAGTAAACTGCTTCATGATATCACCTTTCGTAATGCGTTTAAGAAAAACTCGAGCTCGTTGGTAGAAATATTCAGTGGAGGAAGTAGCCGCAACACATTCGGATTTGAGGAAGAACCCGTGAACACCTGATGCTCATACAACAACGTGTTTCTGATCTCTTTAACCGGGTGATCGAACTCCAACCCTATCATAAGGCCTTTACCCCGGATTTCTTTTATCGAGGAGAATTTATGCAGCTCATGCATGAGCCATCCCCCTACGATTCTGGCGTTTTGTATCAGCTTCTCCTGTTTAAGTACTTCCAGAACCACTAATGTAGCCGATGCTGCTAAGTGATTCCCTCCAAATGTGGTGCCTAGCATTCCAAACCGGGCTTCGAACCTGGGATGAATGAGCACCCCGCCAACAGGAAACCCATTACCCATACCTTTGGCTACCGAAATCAGATCGGGGACAATACCTACCTCCTGATGAGCAAAGAAATGACCGCTTCGCCCAAAGCCGGATTGAATCTCATCCAGGATTAAAACGGTATCTGTGGCATCACAAGAGGTACGAACAGCTGTTAACAGCTCCTCAGATGGCCTATGAATTCCCCCTACTCCCTGAATCCCTTCCACAATCACACAACAAACGTCACCTCGTTCAATTTCCCGAACTACTCCATCCACATCACTCAGAGGAAACCGAACGACACTGGCACCTTCGTTTACCGGAAACAAGACATTGGGATTGTCGGTTGCAGACACAGCCAACGATGTACGGCCGTGAAATCCGTGTGTAAAGGCCAGAATCTTCTTTCGTCCATTATATGCCGAAGCAATCTTAAACGCGTTCTCGTTCGCTTCTGCTCCTGAGTTACAGAAAAACAGATTCCAATGGTCATATCCCGAGAGTTCCCCAAGTAACCGGGCCGCCTGTTTTTGTACAGGGATGGAAACAGAGTTCGAATAAAACCCGATTTCTTTTAACTGCCTGGTGAGGGTTTTCACATAGTGGGGATGTCCGTGGCCGATAGAAATCACCGCATGACCGCCATAAAAATCCAGGTATTTCTTACCCTGGCCATCCCACAACCAGGCACCCTGACCTTTAACAGGTTCTACATCAAACAACGGATATACAGGGAACAGATTCATTAAAACGCTGATGCTTTGAGTGTTAACCCGGTCTCTTCATCAAAACCGAACATGAGATTCATATTTTGTATCGCCTGCCCGGAAGCGCCTTTGATCAGGTTGTCTATCACACCGGTAATCAGTACCTGATTGTGGTGTTTTTCCAGGTGGATATATGCTTTATTGGTATTCACAACCCGCTTTACATCCGGGTTTGACCCGGAAAGATGTATAAAAGGATGATTGAAATAATACGCCTCGTACTGTTCGGTCAGTGCTTCCAGAGAAAGAGAAGTGGTGGTGTAGCACGCTGCCAGTATTCCCCTGGTAAACGCTCCCCGTATAGGGATAAAGTGAATGGCTTGTTCAAACGTAGGGTGCAGCTGAGCGATACTTTGGTGGATTTCGCCCAGATGCTGATGGGTAAAAGCCTTATAAATGGAAGCATTATTACTTCTCCAGCTGAAATGCGTGGTATCGGTAGGCCGTTGGCCAGCCCCCGAACTGCCCGTAATGGCCGAAATATGCACGTCATGTTTTAGTGCTTTGGTTTGAGCCAGCGGCAGCAGACATAATTGAATAGCGGTGGCAAAGCACCCGGGATTGGCCACATGTTTGGCCTCTTTTATGCCCAGTTTGTTCAGTTCCGGCAAACCATATATAAAATCGTGCGCTCCCTGAAGACGATAATCATGACTTAAGTCGATGACATGTACATCCTCGGGAATGGTACCTCGTTCTATGAGTTCCTTTGATTTACCATGCCCTGAACATAAAAACACTACATCCACATCATCGGTCAATGAAGAAACAAAATGGGCTTCGAGTGTACCTTCCAAATCAGGATGAGCGGTATACACCGGCTGACCAGCATGACTTTCACTAATCAACTGTAGTGCGTTTACCTCTGGATGAAAATGCAATATCCGAATCAATTCACCAGCGGTATATCCTGCCGCTCCATAAATACCTGCGTTAATCATTAGATGTGCTTTGTTGTTGAATGATAGAGGCGTTGGCTAATATTTTGGTGAAGCCTTTCACATCTTCTCCGCTCCATCCCGAATTCATTTCACCGTATTGCCCCAGTCTGGATTGTAAACTATCAAATTTGGATTCAATTCCCACCAGTTCAAACCGCTTTGGTTCCAGTTTAACGAACACGTTACCCGTGACCGTACGTTGTGTATCGGCCAGGAACTGTTCAATATTTCGCATGACCGGGTCCAGGTACTGCCCTTCATGCATAAGCATTCCATACCAGTCGGCCAGCTGATCTTTCCAGTACACCTGCCATTTGCCTAAGGTGTGCTTTTCCAGTAAGCGATGGGCCTCGATTAAAATCAAGGGAGCGGCGGCTTCGAAACCAACACGGCCTTTTATCCCAATAATGGTATCACCAACATGAACGTCGCGCCCGATACCCAGAGGAGCAGCCAGGCTCTGTAGGGTTTTAATGACTTCGATCGGTGTTTGACGCTTTCCATTTATGCGGACCGGTTCTCCTTCCTCAAAACCAAGCTCTATTTCTACGGATTCCTGAGACGTGATTTGCGAGGGCCACGCTTCTTCCGGAAGCGCTTGATGAGAAGTTAACGTTTCTGCCCCACCAACCGATGTTCCCCACAATCCCTGATTAATGGAATACTTTGCTTTTGCCCATTCCTGTACAATGCCGTGCTGCTCCAGATATTGAACCTCTTGCTCCCGGGACAGCTGTTGATCACGAATAGGCGTGATGATTTCCATATCCGGAGCAAGAATACGAAACACTAAATCAAATCGTACCTGATCATTCCCCGCCCCCGTACTTCCGTGGGCGATGGCTTCCGCACCGATCTGCTTTGCGTAATTGGCAATGGCTACGGCCTGAAACACCCGTTCTGCACTAACAGAGAGTGGATAGGTGTGATTTTTTAAAACGTTGCCAAACAGCAGGTACTTTATCCCCTTTTCATAGAATTCCTGTTCTACATCCAGGCATACATGATGACGGATTCCGAGCCGTTTGGCCTTCTGCTCCAGTTCTTCCTGTTCCCGGATGTTAAAACCACCGGTATTTACAGCTGCCGTATACACTTCGTAGCCCAAATCATGAGCCAGATGGATGGCACAATAACTGGTATCTAATCCACCTGAAAAGGCAAGAACTACTTTTTTCATAGGTTTAACAGTTTGGTTTGATTCATAAAGTTTAAAAAACGGGCCCGCTTTAACCGCACCCAGCGATAGAATTTTCTGATGTTTTGCTCGCGCTCCTTTTTCGGTTTGCTGTTCGGATGATCGGGATCGAACAGCATACCGGTACATAAACAATTCCTGCGCTCGTTACGGGTAAGAATATCGTAGTTGGGACAGCTCTTACACCCATTCCAGAAGGTGGAATCTTTGGTCAGTTCTGAAAACGTAACCGGTTTATACCCCAGATCCGAGTTGATCTTCATGACGGGTAAGCTTGTGGTGATACCAAATAACTTCGAGTCGGGGTATTTCTTTCTCGATAATTGAAAAGCCCTGGCTTTGATTTTCTTTGCTAGGCCTAATCCCCGGTAATCCGGGTGAACAATAAGCCCGGAATTGGCCACATATTGTTTGTTTTCCCAAACTTCGATGTAGCAAAACCCGGCCAGTTTCCCATCATCTAAGGCAATAACCGCATTCCCATTCTCAATTTTAGTCTGAATGTATTCTGGTTCACGTTTTGCGATACCCGTCCCCCTTTGCTTTGCTGCAACTTCGATCAACTCACAAATATCCAGGGCATATTTGGTGTGTTTAGAACTGGCAAATTGTACAATAACTGGCATGGGTATGAAGAGAAAGTGAATAGAAAAAGGATGGACAGAAACAGGGTGGCGGGAATCCGCAAATAATTATGCACGCACAAGGCGACGGCGACGGGAAGAAAGGTATGTGTTGCTGTTCGTATTCACGGTGCTAAAGAAAACAAGATATTTGATAGCATACAACAGGTTAGACATATTTTTATTGCAACTTTAAAACGCACACTCCTTACTTTTAAAAAACTGTATGCATCTGCACGTTTACCTTTAAGATTGCGTTAGTCCAAGCATGAAACGAGCAATTCTTTTATTCATAGGTGTTTTATACGCTACTTCTGGCCACGGCCAGGTCAGTCTGAGTGAATTGCTCAATGCTGACCGGCTTTTTGTACAGGGTGTTACCGCTTTCGAAAACGAAGAGTACGAAAACGCAGAAGAACTGCTCTTGCAGGCCTATGAACAGCTTTCTGAAAAAGCGGGAGTAAGTTATACCCTGGCTGATTTGTATCTTTCCATTGATAATCTCCCGCAGGCTGCTCTGTTCGGGAAACAAGCTGTAGCGCAGGATCCGGATAATAAATGGTATCGGATTAAGCTGGCTGAGATTTACCGAAGTGCCGGTGAAAACCAGGCTACGTTAGAAGAACTGAATTCCTTTCTGAAACAGAAGCCGAATGACATTGATGCGCTCATCTTCCTGGCAAACACCTACAAAGACTATGGACAGTACAACAAATCGATTGAGGTATTAAACCGTTTACTCGTTTTGATGGGGCCGAATACTTCTCTGTATTTCCTTAAAATCAGAAACTTTGAAGCGCTGGGCGTACAGGATTCGGTACTGGCAGGTTTGGAAGCCGTTCGTTCTATCGATCCGGATAACCTTGAAATGCTTAACCTGCTTAGTGCCTATTACACCATTAGTGGTAACGAAGACCAGGCTAAGTCGGTACTTGATGATGCCCTTTCCCGAAATGCCCGGGACCCCCAGTCGCTTATTAACTTAGCCGGGTTGTATATCGATGAAGAGAAATGGGACAGTGCCGGCACCTTACTGGGTAATTTTATCTCCGATCCCCTCATTGAACCTGAAGATAAACTGGGCGTGGTTCAATACGTGTATCAACGGCAAATACGAACTCCTAACTCCTACCCACTCAAGGTAGAGACAGCCCGCATCATGGATCTGTTTGCTGAGAGCGAGCCGGAATACGGGCCTGCATTTACCATCGCAGGGCAATTCTACGCCCAGGATGGCCAGAACGAAGAAGCTCTCGATAAACTGGAGCAAGCCAACCGTTTGTTACCCGATGATGATATCGCATGGAGACAGCGCTTGCAATTGCTCCTTGCCGAGGGGCGTTATGAAGAGGTGATCGAAATTGGCCGCAAAGCAGACCAGAACATCCCGGATGATGCTTTAATTCAGTTTTTCTTAGGCTCGGCTTATCAACTGCAATCCAATTACCAACAGGCGGAAACGTGGTTCGAAAAGGCAACCCGTGCCCCGGCCAGAAAACCGTTCAAATCTATTGTGTATTCTGCTTTAGCTGATGTGCAGGCGAATATGAATAAGAACGAAGAATCCGACGCTTCTTACGAGTTAGCTCTCCGGTTTGACCCCGAAAATGATAATGCTATGAATAATTACGCATACAATCTCTCCCTTCGTGGAGTGGAGCTGGAACGTGCAAAAACACTGGCATTAAAAGCGATCGAAGCCGATCCGGAAAATGCGTCCTATCTCGATACGGTGGGCTGGGTATATTACAAACTGGGTGACTACGATCGGGCAAGACGATTCATTAAGGCTTCTATCGACACCGGAGAATCAAGTGCTGAAGTGATGGAACACCTGGGTGATGTATATGCTGAACTTGGTAATACAAAAGAAGCCAGGAAATGGTGGAAACAAGCACTCGAAAAAGACAGTACAAGAACCTATCTAAAAGAAAAACTGGACGCGCTTGAATAACGCTTTATTATGGATAACCAGCCTCGTGGTGCTGGGCCTGCTTTACGGGTGTACCCCAACCAGGATTACCTTACCGGAAACGGGAACATTCAACAAAACGGATATTGCACCTGGTGCCATCACCAAAAACATTCCTGATTACTCCAGGGAAATTCAATCCGTTAAAGGACGGGGACGCGCCGTTATTAGCGAACCTGGTAATAGCGACCGTATCACGCTTTCTTTTGATGCCTCACGATCACTCAGTCTCATTACCATTAAAAACCGGTTGGGAATTGAAGGAGGCGCCATGTTGGTAGACCAGGATTCTATCCTGATTTACAATAAAATTGATAAAGAAGCGCAAAAAGTCTCTGTGTATGATAACCGTTTGACTAGCTTGAATGAGCTGGCTTCTGTTAATCTTATCGATTTATTGAACTACAGGATCGATTCGACTGACGTGCAAACGGTGTATGAAGACGACGACAGCTATTTGCTTGAAACCAAAGGTAAAACGCGCATTTTTTTATCGAAAAAGTCGAACACCATCTGGAGAGTGATTCATCCTCCCCAAACAAACCTTCCATACTCCGAAATTCAGTACGACAGCTATTCTACACTAGATGGGTACGTTTTACCCCGAAAAATCACCATATTTAGTGCTGATGCCCGTTCGAGGGTAGCTCTGGCTATCCGTTCGCTGGACCTTAACCCCGAAAAGCTCAATTTATCGTTGTCCATTCCTGAATCTATCCTCATTCAGCGCCTGTGATTACCTATCGCTTTTTATATCTGGCTTGTGCAATCTGCTTTATGGCAAGTGTTGTTCCCGCGTATGTATCAGCCCAGGATTATGAAAAGCAAAGAGAGGAGATACTTAAGAAACAGCAGAATACACGGGCAGAAATCAACGTGTTAGAAGCACGAATCAAAAACGTTCAGCAAAAAGTAGAGGAAACAGAGCAGACCTTTCAAAAATCGTTTGCACGCTTTGAAAACCTCAATAAACTGATTGCATTACAGGGTGACAAACTCAAAAACCTGGAACAGGAAAAACAACAGATTGAGCAACAGATCTTCTTGAATGAAGAGGAAATTGATTTAAGAAAGGAAGAATTAACCCAGTTGGTGAATAACTATAAAAAGACCATTCTTTACAGCTATAAAAAGGGCCGAATGGATAATCTTGAACTTTTGATTACATCGGGCTCCATCAATCAAATGCTGATTCGCTCATTTTATCTTAAAAAGTTTGAAGAGCAAAAGGTGAAACAGGCCGATCTTATCCGAACCCGAAAGGGTGAACTGGATATTGTGAAACGGGATTTGGAACAGGCTTTGCTCAAAAATGAAGTGGTGGTTGACGAAATCACAACAGAAACCGGGAAACTGGACACCCAAAGAAAGCGACAGGAAAATACTGTTGAAAGTCTTCGTAAAAACAGCACTCAGCTGGTTGCTGAATTACGACAAATACGTAAGCAGAAAGAAGAGTTGGAAAATAGTTTCACCCAGTTGATAGAGGAAGATCTTCGCATTAGAGAAGCCATTCGCGAGGCCGAGAAAGAACGATTGAGGAAATTGGCTGAAGCCCGGGCAATTGCCGATGCGGAACAGAGGGAAGCTGAAGTGGCCAAGTATGAAAATCCAGACCCGGAAATAGCTGCTACCTACCTGAGTGACGAAGCGTACCTGGAGTTTGAGCGGGAATTTGTAGGGGCAAAAGGTAGTCTGGATTGGCCGGTAGATTCACGTACCGTTTCCAAGAAGTATGGACGTATTGTGAACCCCGTATACGGTACGAAAACAGATCATCCGGGTATCGATATCGTTACCAGTGCGCAATCACCGGTACAGGTTGTTGCTAATGGTTCTGTACTTGCCATACGCCCGATCCGTGGATATGGTGATGTGGTGTTGGTAAAACATGGGAGCTACTATACCGGCTATGGCAACCTGAGCCGAATCGATGTTCAGGAAGGCCAGATACTGTCTAAGGGTTCTCAGATCGGGCTTTCGGGTTCTTCCGAATCTGAAATGGGAAACACCCTTTTCTTCTTGGTCAGAGAACGAAACGAGTTTGTTGACCCCCTCAAATGGCTGGGTAAATAGCCATCAACGTGTATACTTACAACAGATACCTACCTGCATCATCGTAAATCATGTTTCACTTTGGATAATCTACCTCGCTTTTTTTTCTATGTAACCGGGCTTATCCTGGTCTCTTCCTCTCTCATCTTATTCACATCCGAGCTTTTGCCGTTGGTAAACGATACAGGAACACGCGGATTGATCGTGCTTTTAGGATATGGCTTTTGTTACATGAACATTGTTTTGGTTTCATCGCGTCGGTTTATGCGCCGTCTCGACGGGTCCAGTGTGGGCCCCTATCTATTAGGGTTCATCGTTTTTTTGCCCCCCGCGTGCTGGGTATTTATTTATGAAGCGATTTATGGAAGCGCCCTCTTCTTATTCCTGGCCACCCTCATGCTGGCTTGTGGTGCAGGGGCCTATGCAGGCCACAAGATCGGGCTTAAAGCCCAAATCAAGTTTCAGGAACAAATTCGCAAATATCTTGCCCGCGACGGCCGCCTCCCGGAAGAGCTCCAGCGTCCTCATGATCAACTAAATAAGAACTAACAATGCGTAATTATACTCATCGCCTCTTTTTCGCCCTCACTCTTTTTCTTTTCCCGGCACTGTTAACTGCACAGCAAGTTTCAGTCAATGAATTGAATGTGATTGGCAGGGCGGCATCCCCGGAACGCCTCCGTCAGGATATAGAAACTCTTGTCAGTTTCGGTACCAGGCACACCCTCTCTGATACCACATCCGAAACCCGCGGAATTGGCGCTGCGCGTCGGTGGATAAAAGCAGAGTTCGATCGCATCTCGGAAGAATGTGGAGGCTGCCTGGAAGTATTCTATGTCCGTGATGTCATTTCAGGGCAACGCAGGATGCCCAACCCGGTGACTATTGTAAATGTAGTGGCTATACAACGTGGCTACGCCGATCCCGATCGTTTTGTCATGATGAGTGGAGACATTGACTCCCGCGTTTCTGATGTACTGGATGGGGAATCAGACGCTCCGGGGGCTAATGATAATGCTACGGGCATGGCCGGAGCTATTGAAGCTGCACGTATTCTTACCCGGTACTCTTTTCCGAGTTCCATTATGTATGTTGGCCTTTCCGGGGAGGAACAGGGATTATTTGGGGGTCAGATTCTTGCCAAGTATGCTCTGGAAAAGGGCTGGCGAATAAAAGGAGTACTCAATAACGATATGATTGGGAATATTGAGGGAATAAACGGCGTGATTAACAACACAACAGCACGGGTATTTTCTGAAGGAACCCGCTATGTAGAAACTGACCGGGAGGCCCGGACCCGACGTTTCACGGGCGGTGAAGTTGATTCTCCCTCCCGCAACCTTGCCCGGTATGTGGATCAATTGGCTGATAAGCATATCGAAAACCTGGATGTGATGATGGTGTATCGTCTGGATCGATTTGGACGCGGGGGGCATCACAGACCGTTCAATGAAGTAGGCTTTCCTGCCGTTCGTATCATGGAAACCAACGAGCACTATCATCGCCAACATGAAGATCTCAGAACCGAAAACGGAATTACGTATGGCGATACCATTGACGGGGTTGACTTTGACTATGCTGCCAAGCTTACCGGTTTAAATGCAGTGGTAATGGCGAGTATGGCCTGGGCACCAAATCCACCTGTAAATGTATCCATACGTGGAGCTGTTCGACCATCTACCACATTGAAGTGGGATCCTATTGATAAAGACCAAAACCCAAATCATACAGGGTATCGTGTATTCTGGAGACTCACCGATTCGAACCAATGGACCTATTCATTAGACGTTGGTGATGTGACGGAATACACTCTTCAAAATGTGGTAATCGACAACTACTATTTTGGAGTAGCTTCGGTCAGTAAAGAAGGGTTTGTAAGTCCGGTTGTGTTCCCTGGTCCTGCCGGTAGCTTTGGAGAATAGACATTACCAACAGTACATCCCGGAGAAGATGTATTCTATTCGTATAGAGTTTCCCCGGTTTTTTTATCAAAAAATTGAAGGCACCCGGCGTTCAGATACATTCTGGTTTTCCTTCCTTCCTTAATTTTACTGGTGTATCCAGTTTTAACGGTCCAGCTTTTATCACTCAACAAGTTTATGTGGATATATGAAAAATCGCCCATATGCTCTATCAAATCAGGCTGGAGCTTCTGTGTTGACATCAGCGAAGGCCCCGGTACCGGCTCCAGGGAAATATCTTCCGGTCGAATACCCAATACTAACTTCCCAAGAGGTAATGATTTGGGCGAATTGATACTCTCAAATACGACATTACCTGCAACCGTAAAAGAATATCCGTCTTCTTTTTTATGCATTTCTCCGGAAATCGTGTTCATGGGCGGGCTTCCCATAAATTCGGCTACAAACTGATTAGCCGGATGATTATACACGTTCATAGGGGTATCGATTTGCTGGATCTTACCCCCATGAATTACGGCAACCCGATCGGCCATGGTCATCGCTTCTACCTGATCGTGAGTTACATACAAGCTGGTCGCTTTCTGCTGGCGATGAAGCCGTAGAAGATCTGCGCGCATTCGAACACGCAACTTAGCATCAAGATTACTAAGTGGCTCGTCAAAAAGAAATGCCTTAGGGTTTCGGACGATAGCCCGTCCGACTGCAATTCTTTGCTTCTGTCCGCCTGATAGTTGTCTTGGTTTACGCTCCAGCAGTTCAGAGAGCCCCAGAATATCTGCTGTATCCAGTATCTTCTGGTGATATTCTTTCTTCCTCTCTCCTTTTATCTTCAAACCAAACGCCAGGTTATTATATACGGACATATGCGGATACAATGCGTAGTTCTGGAATACCATTGCAATATCCCGATCCTTAGGTGGAATCGTGTTTAGGATAATCTCATCAATAGTGATAATACCATCATCAATCGACTCGAGACCGGCAATCATACGAAGTAATGTTGACTTCCCACATCCAGAAGGGCCTACCAAAACCAAAAACTCTCCCTTTTCTACCTCAAGCGATACCCCTTTCACAACCGCTGTTTTCCCAAAGGATTTCCACACATTCTGAATCTCAATGTACGCCATAATAGGTTGTTTGTGCTAAGCTTTAGATTCGGCATATTTTGTTGCGAAATATGCCACGTTTAATGCGTTAAGTCCATCACGGGCATCAACAACAGGTTTGTAATCTGCTTGTGCAACCGCCTTATGAAAATCGATAAACATATCTGCCACAGCATTAGTGTAAAGTATGTCTTTAGATTGAAGAGCTTTAATGGTACCCGAAAACCGTCTCTCGTATCCATAACGAACACCACGCACCGGAACATTAGGCACATCCTTAACATGTTCAATCGACAGAAGAGGGTATTCGTTTAGCGTGTCGGCCATCGATTCAAGCCCGAGTATGCTAAAACTTCCTGATTCCGGTATCCATCCATACAACTTAAACTCTGCAAGAGAAAAAGCTAGGGTAAGTACCGTCTTCTCAAAAAATTGGGGACGGGAAAAGGAATGATAATGATTGATTATACAACCATTTTCGTATTGCGCAGTCAAACCCATCCGGTCTCTCAATCCGGTATCTCTAAGCTCCTGCCACCCGGTAAGATGCTTAATAGCTGAGTTCCCGGTAAACCAATGCACGATGTCAATAAAGTGTACGGCGTGCTCAATAAGAATACCTCCCGAAATCCGTGAATCCCAGAACCAATGGTCTGAGATCAGAGACTCATCCTGGGCATCGTTTTGTATAGTAAAATAGTTGAATTCGCCCAGGAGTCCTTCCTGGTAGATGTCTTTAATGGATGATAAAACAGGATTCTTTCGCTGCATGAAATTAACCATGGCGATTCGATCTGTTTCTTCTGCGACTTGAATAATATGCTTTGCATGATCTGGGTTCGTCGCCAGTGGTTTCTCAATGAACACATGAAGCCCCTTCTTCATTGCTGATATAGCTATATCAACATGGGTTGAAGGTGGAGTTGCAATGCAAAGTGCCTCTATATCGCGCTCAGCAACCATTGCTTCCCAATTCTTATACACAGGGAAGCCTGAAAAGCGGGAATTATCGGCCAGGCTCGAATCTGCAACCGCTACTACAGATATACCGGGTACGTTCTGTAGTACCCGTAGTAAAAACTGCCCAAATCCTCCAAGCCCCACTAATCCAAGGGTTAACACGTCCATCACATAAAAATTAATAAAGTTTGTGTTGACTTTTAAATCTATTTCCAGAAAATTATAGAAGCGCTTCGATAAATCAAAACTATTTACATTGGAAATCGCAAAGGCTTCAAAAAAAATCACCATCAAGGATGTTGCCAAACATTCGAACTCTTCGATATCTACTGTTTCGATGGTGATCAACAATAAGGGATATGTAAGCGAAGAGAAACGCAAGCATATTCTGAGATCCATCACTGATCTGGGTTACGTACCTACGGCCTCAGCCCGAAATCTTGCCTCCAACAAAACCAATAATATCGGTTTTATCCTGCGTGAATCGCACTTTACCTTAAGTGAACCTTTTTATACAAGAGTTTTTCTCGGGGCTGAATTTGAATCAAAAAAGCATAATTACTACGTGCTTTTAGCAACGGTTCCAGATGAGTATAAGAAAGAAGAAGACACGCCAAGACTATTAAAAGAGCGGAATGTGGATGGTATTATCATAGCTGGAAAAGTAAGCCATGACCTACTCGAAGAAGTGGAAAACTCGGGCATTCCTTTTGTATTTGCCGACTATAAGTATAAGTCC